>NZ_AYOU01000159.1 GCF_000500065.1 Borrelia hispanica CRI
ATCAAAGAGGTTGAAGAGAGACGTGATCAAGATTTGAAAGAATTAGAAAAACAAAGTGAAATTGCAATTATGCGTCTTGAAGAAGAATTTGATAACGAAATTTCAATGAGAAAAGAGAAATTAAATCAGCTTGATGAGCAGTATAATAAGGAGATCGCGTTCTTGAAACAGGCTCAAAGTAAAGGACAAATATCTGGAGAGGAATTTCAAAGACGCATTAGGACATTAGAGAATGAGCATCAATCTAAAAAACAACAAGAGACCCAAGGAATAACTAATGCAGAAACTTCTAAGAAGGTTGAATTAGAACGTAAACGCAAACTTAAAGATTTAGAAGCAGAACGTATCAAAGCACAAGCTGAGGTTGACAAGGTTAAGGTGTCTAATTGGTCTTGGAATCAAGCTCGTGATTTAGATCGTGCTAATACAGTCTTAGAAGAAATCTTGAAAAGAATATCGAAAGTTAAGTCGGCAAATTCTGTTGAAGAAATTAAACTTGCAAATAAAGGTGCTAGATTTATGACGACAAGGTCAACGTTTATTCCTGGTTCAGGACTTATTACTAGTGAATTTGGTCAAAATGAGCTTGTAAGAGTAACACCAGCACCAATTGATCAAAATTTGAGAAATTTTGAAGCAAGAATCATCGCAGAAGAAATTAATAGAATACAAAAAAGTGAAGGAAGTAATAAGGGACACGTAATTATCAATAATTATAATTTCAATGGTGATGTTTTGGATGCTGATAAACTTGTTCGAATGTTAAAAGAGAAGGAGCATGCAATTGGTTTTAGAATGTCGGAATAGAAAAAATAAAAAATATTTTCAACAATCGATTTTATCTATTGATTTTTTTGGAAAAAGATGTATAATATAAATTGTATTTATAGTAATGTAATTTATTATTTTTACTATTAATACACCCTTGAATAAGATCAATAACTTTTGTTGTTGGTCTTATTCTTTTTTAAGTGTCTACAATTATAGTAATTCAAGCTTATTATGTTACAATTAATTAGAATGTAAAGAGTTAGGGAGTAATAGAGGTTTGATATGGATGTTGCTGTAACAAAGGAACAATTAATTGATGATAATCCAATAAATAAGAGTTCAATTAAATCTGAGAGAGTTAAAAAAGATTATCATAATATACCATTTGATGGTCAGATTATAAGTTATTATGTTCTTGAAGAGAAGTTTGATCTTCTTCAAGATAGAATGATGGATAATTTTCATTATTTGGATGATAAGATAAATATTCTTAAGATTGATTTAAGTGATAAGATAGATTCTGTTAAGAATGATTTAAATGCAAAGATAGATAAACTAGATGCAAAGATAGATTCTGTTAAGAATGATTTAAATGCAAAGATAGATAAACTAGATGCAAAGATAGATTCTGTTAAGAATGATTTAAATGCAAAGATAGATTCTGTTAAGAATGATTTAAATGCAAAGATAGATGGAGTTGAGAGTAGACTTAATGCTAGAATGGATAAACTAGATGCTAGAATGGATAAACTAGATGCTAGAATGGATAAACTAGATGCTAGAATGGATAAATTAGATGAAAAGATAGAGGCTGTTAAGAGTGATGTAGGACAAATTAATTCTAGATTAACTTTTATTGAAAGTAAGTTAGGATTTAAGGGCCAATTGGTTTCGTCTTTGACAGTTATTGCTACACTTGCTGTTTCATATTTTGTAGTACAAATGTTTGTGACTTTAGGAAAGTATTTAGGAATTTCATAGTATGTGATACTTTTAATAAAAGTCATAATTTTTTTGATATTAATACTTCAATATTAATCTTGATTAAGTACTAATCTTTGGTTCTCTTTTATCAAAAAATTAAAAAGAATACTCCACCTATAATTTCTATGAAATTTAGGTGGAGATGAATTTGCAACGCAAGTTAAATATTATAAAATAACAAAACATATGGGTGCTAATAAAGCTTATAAGTACAGAATATATCCTAACACTAATCAAAAGAAATACTTTTCAAAAGTATTTGGATGCGTAAGATTTTTGTATAACAAAATGTTAAGTGATAAGAAAGACTATTATGAAAAGAATAAGAAAAGTATTAGCGTTAATCCAAGTAATTATAAAAATGAATTTCCATTTTTAAAGGAAGTTGATAGTTTAGCTCTTTGTAGCGCATGGATTGATTTAAATTTTGCGTATAGTAATTTTTTTAGAGAAATTAAAAAAGGAAATAGAACACAAGGATTTCCTAAATATAAAAGTAAGAAAAATAGACAAACCTTTAGAACTAATAATCAAAAAAACTCAATAAGAATAGAAAATGATTATATAAAGCTACCTAAAATAGGATTTGTAAAATTGGCTCTACATAGGAAAATTAAAAGCAATGAAGTTATTAAAAATGTAGTAGTAGAAAAAGATACTGATGATAAATATTACATTTCAGTAGCAGTTGAGTGCTTAGATGTTAAAAATAACGATAAAACTAAATTCAATAAAAAAGAGATAGTTGGTATTGATATGAGTATGAGGCATTTTCTAGTAAGTAGTGAAGGTGAGAAAATCAATCATCCTAAATATTTACTAAAAAATGAACGTAAACTTAAGAAATGCCAAAGAAAACTATCAAAAAAACAAAAGGGCTCTAGGAATAGAGCTAAATCTAGATTAAGAGTTGCCAAGTTGCATAGGAAAATTTCAAATCAAAGAAAAGATTTTTTACATAAATTATCTTATTATTTTGTAGCTAATTATAAAAATATAGTAATAGAAAGCCTATCAATTAAAAGTATGCAAAAAGGAATGTTTGGCAAAAGTGTTAATGATTTAGGATGGCATGAGTTTGTAAGACAATTATCGTATAAATCAGAGTGGTACGGAGCCTATTTACATAAAGTTGATAGATATTTTCCATCAAGCAAGCTATGCAACAATTGCGGTATTAAAAATACAACTCTAAAATTAAGTGATATTAGGTGGAGTTGTAGGAGTTGTAACACTTTGCACGATAGAGATATAAATGCAGCTCTAAATCTTAAAGCTTATTATTATAAGGAAATAAAAGCTAAGGCAGGAACTGCCTGAAGTAAAGCTTGTGGACTATGCTCTAGTGGATGACCGTTCTTATAGAACCTAAAAAGCTATCATGGGATGAAACAAGAAGCTATTTCTATAATCTTTGATTTAGAAATAGCAGTTCACAATCTATATTTAAAATATGTTGAACTTTTGGTTTTGATCGAATTACACAATAGCTGTTGATATATTATCCATTTTAGTTTTTGTAAATTTTTTATTTTTAGTTTTATTTTGATTTTATTGTTATAAACTTTTCTTATTTACAAGCTAATTTTTAACTTTGGATTATAGAAAAATGTGAAATTACAAATTTATTTGGAGGTAAAAATGGGATTTATTAATAAGATTGGTATTTTAAATATTTTTATATTTTTAAATGTTTTGCCATTTAGTTATCAATTTTGTGGTGCTATGGTATTAGGTGATTTTTCTCCTAATAATAAAATCTGTGATTTAATTGGTTCTGTTTTTAAAAGTGCAACAACTACTGGTGCAGATAGTATGGTGATATCGTCTGTTATCAATTTTGGCTTTAAAATTAAAGAGGCAATTTATTATTTGGGTAGTGATGATGTTGCAGAAGTAATTTTAGGTGTTGGTGTTAATACGAATAGAGAAGTTGTGGGTTCTGATATTTTAGGTATGCAAGATGAAAATGGTACTTTTAATTTTAAAGATTCTGGAACAAATATTGATGAAGTTATTATTGAGAAGAGTAATTTTACTGATAATCAAAATTTAGATGTAATGCAAGATTCTAATGGTTTTGAGCCTGGACTTGTTAAGGAAACGCAGAATAATACTATTTTGGATGCAAAAGATCCTTCTCTCAGCAAGGATTTAAGTGATGATGCAAATGATACCGATGAGAGTTTTAGGAATATATCTGATAATATTGTTAAATTTAGTAGTAGAGTTGATAAATTTTTGGGTTGGATGAGAGATGATTCTGTTAAGTGGAAAGAGCTGATAACATTGATGCAAAAATTTTATAATAGAAAGAGACAAGAAATTAGAAAGAAAATGGCAGGTTGGCATTTAAGAGAACCTTTTTTTGTAGATCAAAATAAAGGTACAGTACATCTTTGTGATAGTTATGTTGTAGATATGAAAGGTGATAATGTTAAAATCTTTTTAGATGATTATTCTGAAGAAAATTCTAGTGATTGGAGTTGGGCTTGTATTAGATTCTTTGCAAGAGAATTTTTATTTGCATTAACTACATTTGGTAATAATTATGATAAGATTTATGAACATTTGAAAAATTTTTTTGAAGGAAGTATTTTAGAGAGTACATTAAAAGATTCTTTTAAAAAATAAGATTATTGATGTGGGTTATTGTAAATCCTGCTTTTGATACTTAGGTTGATTATATAGTGTTATTATTTTAAAAATTGATATTTGTCATTTAAAGGGTTATCTTTAAGTTTATAAAAATTTTAAGATAATCCTTTTATTATTTATTTTCCTTGTTTTAAGGTATCTAATGATTTTTGAGAGAATTGCTTTGTAAATTTCATTTATTGCTGTATATTTTTATTTCAATGTCTATAAATCTTTTAAGGAGGTTAGATATGAGGCATTTTGGTATTATTGTTTTATGTTTAAGTATCTCTATATTTGGTTGTAAATTTTATGATATTGGAGATCAAAAATCATTATGGAATGATAATACTGGGCGTGCTCAAGATGTTAGGGATTTTTTTTCATCTGATGTTGGCAAAATGAATAGTGATATTGTTGGTATGAAATTTGATGATAAGAGGGCAAATAGAGGTGATATAGGTAAGGTGCAAGATAGTTCTCTTAATGGAGTTGTTGGAAAAAGTAAAGGGGATGATAAGAAGGAAAAGGTAGATGAAAATGCGGAAGGGAGAGTAGCTGGTAATCAAGATGTATCACCAGTAGCTGATGGTCAAAAAAGAGATGAACAAAAGGGTTCTGATGAGCAAGTAGCATCAGTTGGTGAACAGCAAAAAGTGAATGTTGAGCAAAAAATACAAGATGGTAATCAAGGTGTAGAAGCTAGAGAAGAAGGTAAAGAAGTATTAAGTAGTGAAGGTCAAAATTTAAATGGTGCTGATAATAGTTCTGTTGATAGTTCTGATAGTAGCGGTTCTAATGGTGAATCTGGTGGTGGTGTTGGTTCTGGTACTTTATTGGGAAGTGCTGATGTGCAAGGTTCAGAAGTTGTTTCTAGTGAACAGCAAAATCAGGTACAAGAACAAATTCAACCTCAGACGCAAAGTCAGAATGATTTAACTGCTGATTTGGGAACTGATGCTCTAGAAACTAATGCTTTAGAAAAATTAAGTTTAAGTAGTGCAGAAGATGGGTCTAGAAAGGTGTTATCTGTAAGTACGCCTGAAGTTACATCTAATTTGGGTCTTCAAGATAATTCTATATCTATTGATAATGTTAAGGATAAACATGAAGATGTTAAAGATGTTAATTTGGATTCTTCTTTAATAGATAATAAAGTAACAGAAGGTATTGTATCTGGTGGGAGTTTATATCCTAATTTGGTTTCTCAGTCTAGTATGCTTGATAGTAATATGGTTGAGCAGGAGAGAAAGGTTAATGTTCCTACGTCTAATATTCCTGTTGTTAAGGAGAGTAAGTCTGTTGTGTCTTTGGCACAAACATCAGATTCTAAGGTACGAGATATAGAAGTTAAAAAAGAACAAGTTTCAACTTCTAAAACACCAACTTCTAAAACACAAGTTGTAAAAACACAAAGTAATGTTAAAGCCGATAGTAATTCTAAGGTTGCAGATGAATCTTTGGGTAAATCTGTTTCAGTATCAGGAAATAAAGTTGTTGATAATGTTGTTGATGGAATTGTTCATGGAATTGGCGATGGAGTTGGAGCTGTTATTAGTAAAGCAGATACTTTAGTGACAGCTGCTGTACAAGGTGCAGAAGCTGCTATTGGTGCTATTCACGATGCTGGAACTTTTGTTATAGATACTCTTCAAAATATGGGTTCTAGTATGCTTGTTGGCATTGATCCTAGTTCTTATGTTTCAAATTCAGGAAATGGCATGTATTTGGGTTTAACTTCTAGTGAATCACAGGCACTTGCTCGTTTAGAGGAATATTTAAAGAGTGCTATTAAAGTTAATGGAAGAAAAGAGGAGCAGAGTAAATTAGAAGATGGTCATAAAAAGTTATTTGATTGGTTAAAGAAAAATGATTCTAATTTTTTAAAACGAAAAGAATTGGTACGAGCTATTGAGGAAATATATCAGTTTATTAGAGATAGAAGTTCTTATTCTTTTGAGCTTCGAAATTGGGCTGAAAATATTATTTGGGATATGAGAGCGAGAAATATTATTTTTGATATTAATATTGAAGATCAGTTAAATAACGATGAGATTGATATTTTAATAAGAAATACTCTTAGATCTGATAAATATAGAGGAACTATTGTAAGTTTGTTATTTCAGGCACTAGCCGATACTCTTTATGATAGTGTTGGGGATAATTATAAATCTGAATCACAGATATTTGAAGATTTAAAAGATGCATTTTCTGATAGTTCTCCTAAAGGAGCAAATGTTAGAGAATTAAAGTCTATAATTGAGTCTAGGACACAAATTGTGGATTAATATTTAAGATTGTATATTATTATAATTGATAAGCATATAATAAAAATTTACCCTGTAATATAAGGATTTGCCTAAAATTTTAATATTAGGTAGGTTCTTATCTTTATTTATTCTATTTTATTTGAAATTAAATGAGAATCTCCATCTTATATAACTAAATGGAGATTTTATTTTCGTATTATATTTATTAAATCTTCTAAAAGTTGCTTAAGAGCAAATTGTTAGTAGTTTTGTTTTATATTTAAAGTTATGGATTAGTTGTACCATCTTTTTGATCCTGTGGATTTTGTGTTGCAGGTTGTGAATTTTTAATCTTTTCTGCTTGATCTTTAATTTTTTGCAATTCGTCATTAGGGTTGGTATTTGCAATAGATTTTTGTATCTCATCAAAAGGCTTTTGAATAAAAATAGAGTTGTGAAATATAGCTAAATAATTGTTAACATAAGCAATTTTTCTTTGAGATTCTATTTGTTCTGCTTTTTTCTTATCTTGGATTTGTGTTTCGAGTATCTTTATCTCTGCGTAAAGTTCCATTGCTTTTGCAAGATGTTTTACCATTTCTCTAGTTTTCTGTAGCTTGATATGTGCTAGAAATTGAATAAATTTTTCATTTGGATAATAATAATAAACAGTCGTTTTGAAAAGACCTTCTAACAGCATTAACGCTGTCTTTTCCTTGAAAGTTAGATTTTGTATTATGTCTTTTACAACAGTTATAAAAAGGTATAATTGGTCTTGTATTTCTTTGATATTATTAGCTGATATTTTTTTAATATCATGTCTTATGGCATCATTAGATGAATTTTCAACAATAGCTTTTGCAATCTCTTTCTGGTAATTATTTATTTTGCTTGTTACTTGAGTTTCGAGATTTTTTATTGTTTTCTGGGTCCACAACTGTGAGTGAAAATAATTATCTTTTATCTTGTTAATTTGATTAATTTGATAGTCTATGTTTTTTTTGATTTTTAATATTTTTATTATATTTTTAAGCATTGTCTCAATTTGTTTTTGATCTAAATCTTTGGTCAATTCATTAATTTTTGCCTCTGCATCAATTTTGCGACCTTGACTTGTATCTTGATTTAAGGCTTCTTTTATAAAATTTAATGCTTCCTCAATGTCTTGAGGCTCTATAGTATCAATGTTTATAACATAATTAGGTTGTTGGGGTTGTGATATAATCGTTCTTCTCTCTTTTGGAGTTCCTTCGAATTCTGTTAGAGTTGACATTAAATTTTCCTTGGTATTGGTACTAGTAGTTTGTGGACTTGTTTGTGTTTTACAGCTTATTAAAAAGCATAAAGCCATAAATATTTTTAGTGTTTTTTGCATAAATATTCTCCGTTATAAATATCGTTAAATTTTTTGAATGTGTTTTATGGTATATCACAATTAGGAATATATAACAATATTTATATTTAAATAATTTATATTATTTCTAATTTATAACTTAACTTAAAAAGTTTATTTAAATTTACTTTTGCATTAAAAGTTATCTATTTCTTTCATGCTGAAAAAATTGCTCTTTGTGAACTTGGTTTGCTTGATTGAATGTTTCTTTAATTTTGTGGAAATGGACATTTTGAAAGTTTTGTTTAATAGTATCTAAAGGAAGTGTACCATTACCAAAAGCTGTTCTCATTGATTGTTCTAGATCCTTGAAGGCTTTTTGTAGAGCAGATTTTAATTTGGATTTTTGTGAAGTACTTGTACTCTTAGAAGTTATTATAGTTACTGTATAGTTTATCATATTAAATTCTTCTGTAAAATGTGTAAGCAGGTATTTAGCTTTGTCTAAATGTATATTTAATATAAATCTGTTAAATGTATCATGTGTGTAAGTGTTTCCTTCCGGAAAAATTTCTTTTAAGTAGGTTATTGCATTATAATATTTATCATAATCTCCAGGAAGATGTGCTTTTATTCTATTTTGAACATCAATAGCTCGTTTTATTTCATCTTTTATTTCTGTAATGTTTGTGATAGGTATGTTTTGAATGTTGATTTTTGCAATGTCAAAAGACTCATGATTAGCAGCTATTTTGATAGCTATTTTGTAATTATTTATTTCTTCTTTGATGCGATCTTTTGATTCATTTATCTGGTATGTATCGTCATATAATATATTGATGTTGGTTTTTAAATTTTCTATCTCTTCTAATGCTTTTACAGTATTTACTACCATTTCTTTAATTTGTTGCTCTCCTAAATAGTTTATAAATTTATTAATTTGAGTATTTGTATAGATTTTATTTATGTCTATGATTGTATCTTGTAGTGCTGTTGCAGTATTTACTACCATTTCTTTAATTTGTGGCTCTCTTAGAGATTTTATACATTTATTCATTCTATTATATATATAGGTTGTGTTATATTCAGTTCTATTTGTATTTTGTAGAGTTTCTGTTATAAACTTTAATGCCTCTCTTTCTTTGGGATCTAGATTGTTTTTTATAGCTTCTGCATTCGTGTTGATAATTTCATTTTGAGCATCAACAGCTTGTTTTGCTTCATCTTTGATTTTTATAATTTTAGTGATAGGTATATTTTGGATGTTGATTTTTGCAATGTCAAAAGAGTCATGATCAGCAGCTATTTTAATAGCTATTTTGTAATTATTTATTTCTTCTTCTAATTTGTCATTTAATTTTTTTGTTAATGACATTTTGATAGGTGTTGCCATATTGTCATAATCATCATTTAGTATTTTGATATTGTCTTTTATGTTTTTTTTGATTTCTAATAGTTTGATAATGTTTGTAACCATTTCATTAATTTGTTGTGAGTTAAAATGTATTATAAACTCATTAATTCTTTCATCTGTATAAATTTTGATATTGTTGGCTATAGTATTGTTTGTTAAGACATTTATTAAAAAAATTAATGCTTCATTTACATCAAGATTAAGTTTTTTTGTTGTTGCTTTAGCTTTTGTGTTTAGCATCATTGAATCGGAGTTAGTTATATTATCTGGTTTATTTCCTTGTGTATTACAGCTTATAAGTAAACATAAAATAACTAGTGACTTTAACCATTTTTGCATGAATATCTTTTCTTCTCAATCTTATTTGTGTGTAACACATTTACCATAATATCATAGATGAACAAACATTCCAAATTTATAGAGTGACGATATAAGACAATTGTTTATTTTATTGAAACAAAGAATATTGATTTTTAAGTATTTGTTATGGAGATTGATTTTTGAGTATTTGTTTTGCGTGAGCTTTTATTTCTTCAAATTTGTGAAAATGGATATTTTTGAAGTTTTGTTTAATAGTATCTAAAGGAAGTGTACCATTGCCAAAAGCTATTCTCATTGATTGTTGTAGATCGTTGAAGACTTTTTGTAGAGCAAATTTTAATTTAGATCTTTGTGAAGTATTTTTAATATGGCGAATTAGATTTTCTGTATCGTCTATATTATTAAATTCTTTTGTAAAATGTGTAATCAGGTATTTAGCTTTATCTACGTGTATATTTAATATAAATCTGTTAAATGTATCATATGTGTAAGCGTTTCCTTCTGAAAAAATTTCCTTTAAGTAAAATATTGCATCTTCATATTGCCAATCAGGGCCAGGAAGATGTGCTGTTATTGTATTTTGAACATCAATAGCGCGTTTTGTTTCATCTTTTATTTCTGTAATGTTGGTGATAGGTAAGTTTTGAATATTGATTTTTACAGTATTAAAAGACTCATGATTAGCAGCTCTTTTAATAGCTATTTTGTAATTATTTATTTCTTCTTCTAATTTGTGAGATAATTCATAAGAGTGATTTTTCTGGCTCATATGGACAATCATTTTAATATTTATTATTGCCTTTTCTTTTGCGTCTAATGCTTTTACAGTATTTGCGACCATTTCTTTAATTTGTTGCTCTCTTAAATGGTTTATAAATTTAGCAAGTTTATTACGTGTATAGATTGTGTTATTTGTGTTTATAGTTGTATCTTCTAGTGTTGTTTCTATAAACCATAATGCATTTCTTACTTTGGGATCTAGATCGTTTCTTATAATTTGTGCATTTGTGATCAGTGTAATTTCATTTTTTAAATCAACAGCGCTTTTTGATTCATCTTTGATTTCTATAATTTTAGTGATAGGTATGTTTTGAATGTTGATTTTTGCAACATCAAAAGAGTCATAATCAGCAGCTCTTTTAATAGCTATTGTGTAATTGTTTATTTCTTCTTCTAATTTGTCATTTAATTGATTTATTAATGATATTTTGGTATGTGTTGGCATATGGTTATCATCATTTAGTATTTTGATATTGTCTTTTATAATTTTTTTGCTTTCTAGTACTTTTATTATATTTTTAGTCATTTCGTTCATTTGTTGTGGGGTAAGATACAGTATAAATGCATTAATTTTTTCATTTGTATAAATTTTGATATTGTTGGCTATAGTATTGTCTGTTAAAACATTTATTAAAAAAATTAATGCTTCATTTGCATCAAAATTGAGTTTTTTTGTTGTTGTTTTGGCTTTTATGTTTAGCATCATTGAACTGAAGTTAGTTATATTGGTTGGTTTATTTCCTTGTGTATTACAGCTTATAAGTGAACATAAAATAATTATTGACTTTAACCATTTTTGCATGAATATCTTTTCTTCTCAATCTTATTGTGTGTAACACATTTCATTATGGTATCATAGATGAGCAAACACTTCAAATTTATTTATTTATTTATTAGAGATTGACGATATAGGGTAATTATTTATTTTATTGAAACAAATAATATTGCTTTTTAAGCATTTGTTATGGAGATTGATTTTTGAGTATTTGTTCTGCTTGAGCTTTTATTTCTACAAATTTGTGAAAAGAGATATTTTTAAAGTTTTGTTTAATAGTGTCCAAAGGAATTGTACCGTTGCTAAAAGCTGTTCTCATTGATTTTTGTAGATCTTTGTGGGCTTCTTGTAGATCATCATTTAATTTAGATTTTTGTGAAGTATCATTAATATAACTTATAACATTGTTTTCTGTATTGGATATGTTGAAAAATTCTTTTGCAAGATGTGTAAGCATATCTTTAGTTTTATCTAAACCTATATTTAATATAAAGCTGTTAAACTTATCATATGTGTAATCATTTCCTTCTGGCAAAATTTTGGTTAAATAAATTAATGCATATGCATACTTTTCATTATTGTCAGGAAGATATGCTGTTATTGTATTTTGAACATCAACAGCTCGTTTTGCTTCATCTTTTATTTCTATAATCTTGGTGATAGGTGTGTTTTGAATGTTGATTTTTGCAATATCAAAAGATTCGTGATCAGCAGCTTTTCTAATAGCTATTTTATAATTATTTATTTCTTCTTCTAATTGCTTACTTAATTCAGCTTTCTGTTGTTTATAGTCATGTAGTATTTTGATGTTGGCTTTTGCATTTTCTATCTCTTCTAATACTTTTACAGTATTTGCGACCATTTCTTTAATTTGTT
Organism: Borrelia hispanica CRI; assembly: GCF_000500065.1. Classification (NCBI taxonomy): domain Bacteria; kingdom Pseudomonadati; phylum Spirochaetota; class Spirochaetia; order Spirochaetales; family Borreliaceae; genus Borrelia; species Borrelia hispanica. Next base: position 12,141 of record NZ_AYOU01000159.1, read on the forward strand.
GCTCTTTTAAATAGTTTATAAATTTATTAATTTGAGTATCTGTATAGATTGTGTTATTTGTGTTTATAGTTGTATCTTTTAGAGTTTTTGTTATAAGCTTTAATGCTTCTTTTGCGCTAGGATCTAACTTTGCTTTTATAGCTTTTGCATTCGTGTTGATAATTTCATTTTGAGCATCAACAGCCCTTTTTGCTTCATCTTTTATTTCTATAATATTAGTGATAGGTATATTTTGAATATTGATTTTTGAAATATCAAAAGACTCATGATCAGCAGCTATTCTAATAGCTATTTTGTAATTATTTATTTCTTCTTCTAATTTGTCATTTAATTTTTTTGTTAATGACATTTTGAGATTTGCTGGTATATTGTTATTATTATCATTTATTATTTTGATATTGTCTTTTATATTTTTTTTGATTTTTAATACTTTTATAATGTTTGTAACCATTTCATTAATTTGTTGTGAGTTAAAATGTATTATAAACTCATTAATTCTTTCATCTGTATAAGTTTTGATATTGTTGGCTATAGTATTGTCTGTTAAGACATTTATTAAAAAAATTAATGCTTCATTTGCATCAAAATTGAGTTTTTTTGTTGTTGTTTTGGCTTTTATGTTTAGCATCATTGAACTGAAGTTAGTTATATTGGTTGGTTTATTTCCTTGTGTATTACAGCTTATAAGTGAACATAAAATAACTGTTATTTTAATCATTTTTTTCATCAATATCTTTTTATAATTTTTTTGCTTGGGCATGGATTTCTGTAAATTTGTGAAAATGGACATTTTTAAAGTTTTGTTTAATAGTGTCCAAAGGAAGTGTACCGTTACCAAAAGCTATTCTAATTGATTTTTGTAAATCTTTTAGGGCTTCTTGTAGATCATCATTTAATTTAGATTTTTTTACAGTATCCTTAATATGAGTAATTATTCCTTTTATATTTTCTATCTTAGAAAATTCTTTTGAAAGATGTGTAATGAGGTATTTAGCTTTATCTACATGTATATTTAATATAAATTTGTTAAATGTATCATGTGTGTGAGTGTTTCTTTCTGGAAAAATTTCTTTTAAGTAAGTTATTACATAATAATATCCCCAATAATTGCCAGGAAGATTTTTTATTATATTTTGAACATCAACAGCTCGTTTTGATTCATCTTTGATTTCTATAATCTTGGTGATAGGTGTGTTTTGAATATTGATTTTCGCAACATCAAAGGAGTCATAATCAGCAGCTCTTCTGATAGCTATTTTGTAATTATTTATTGCTTCTTTGAGTCGATCTCTTGATTCATTTGCATAGTGTTTATCGTAATATAATATATCGATGTTATTTTTTGAATTTTCTATCTCTTCTAATGCTTTTACAGTATTTGCGACCATTTCTTTAATTTGTTGCTCTCCTAAATAGTTTATAAATTTATTAATTTTATTATCTGTATAAGTTGTGTTATATTCAGCTCTATTTATATCTTGTAGAGTTTCTGTTATAAACTTTAATGCCTCTCTTTCTTTGGGATCTAGATTGGCTTTTATATCTCCTGTATGCATGTTGATCATAATTGAATTTTGATTTTCAATAGCCTGTTTTGCTTTGCTTTTAATTTTTGAAAATTTACTAGGGACTATGTTTTTAATTTTTTGTTTAATATCATCAAAGGAGAGTGTATTATTGCTAACAGTTTTAATAAGTAAGTTTTGTAAATTTGTGTCTGCATCGTCTATTTCATTATTAAGTTCAGTTTTTGTTATATCAGAATGTATTTGAGAAATGTAGTTTAATACGTCTTGTTTGTTGATAAGTTCTTCTGTTATGTTTGTAAGCATGTCTCTAGTTTCATCTAGGTTTAGGTATAATATAAGTTTATTAAAATTGTCATGTTGATCAGTAGTGTTTTCTTTTGTTAAGTGGTATTGTAAGTAATGAAATGCATTTTGTTCATGATTACTAGGGAGATGTGCTGCTATTGTATTTTGAACATTAACAGTTTGTTTTACTTTATCTTTTATTTCTATAATATTAGTGATAGGTATATTTTGGATGTTGATTTTTGCAATGTCAAAAGAGTCATGATCAGCAGCTATTTTAATAGCTATTTTGTAATTATTTATTTCTTCTTCTAATTTGTCATTTAATTTTTTTGTTAATGACATTTTGATAGGTGTTGCCATATTGTCATAATCATCATTTAGTATTTTGATATTGTCTTTTATGTTTTTTTTGATTTCTAATAGTTTGATAATGTTTGTAACCATTTCATTAATTTGTTGTGAGTTAAAATGTATTATAAACTCATTAATTCTTTCATCTGTATAAATTTTGATATTATTGGCTACAGTATTGTCTGTTAAAACATTTATTAAAAAAATTAATGCTTCATTTGCATCAAGATTAAGTTTTTCTTTTGTTTTAGTTTTTGAGTTTAGCATCATTGAATTGAAGTGAGTTTTATTAGATGGTTTATTTCCTTGTGTATTACAGCTTATAAGTGAACATAAAATAACTATTGACTTTAACCATTTTTGCATAAATATTCTCTCATCTTTAAAATTTATTTTATTATATACTATACCAAAGTTTATTTAAAATTTGGTTGAATATAAATTTAATTAGATAATTAAAATCCCCATTTTATATAATCATGTGGGGATTTTAATTTTACATTGTGCCAATTGGATATGCTTATAGATTTGCTTTTGGCAATTTTAAGCATATTTATCAGATAGTATGTGTTATCCAGATTGACTTCTATAAATTTGGAGTGCTTGCTCATCGATCTTTTTAAATCTATCAAAAGAAATTGCTTGGAGTTTGTGATTAATATTATTAAAAGAAGGCTTATTATTTTGAAAGATATTTCTAATTGACTTTTTTAAGACTTGATGGGCGTTTTCTAATTCAGTTTTTAACCTGTCTTTTTTGTTTCGATCTCTTATATGGTTAATATATATTTTTGTATATCCTATTGCTTTTATTTTTTTTGCAAAAGGTATAATTAGTTCTTTGGTTTTCTCTGGACCTATTTGCAATATAAATTGATTAAATTCATCATGTCTAGAATTGTTTTGTTCTGCTACGGCGTTTTTTAAGTAATTGAATGTATTTTGAGCATACTCATCATAAGGAGTTATATGATCTACTATTGTATTTTGAACTTCTGCAGCCCTTCTTATTTCTACAATATAAGTAATAGGTATGTTTTGGATATTAATTTTTGCAAGATCATAAGACATATAATTAGCAGCTTCTTTAATATCTTGTTGATAATTTTTTATTTCTTCATTTAATTGTTTGTTTAATTGAATTTTTTGTGGATTATTATCATTGATTCTTTGAATATTTATCTCTGCCTTTTCTATTTCTTCTAATGCTTTTACAACATTTTCTACCATTTCGCTAATTTGTTGTTCTCCTAAATATATTATCAAGTTATCAGTTTCTTCACTTGTATAAGTTTTTTGATATGGGTATATTTTTTCGTTTTGTAGGATGTCTATTATAAATTCTAATGCTCTTTTTTGTTGAGCATCTAGTAATTTTGTTATTGCAAATAGAGAGCCTTGATTATCTATGGCCTGTTTTGCTTTGTTTTTAATTGCTATAAAGTTATTAGGAGGAATTTTTTTAATGTTTTGTTTAGCAACATGGGGAGAAGGTATACAATAATTAAAGGCTATTTTAAGTAAGTCTTTGAAATTTTTGTCAATGTTTTCTATTTCATTGTTTAAGTTAGTTTTTTGTGTAGTATCATTAATTTGAGCAATATAATTTATTGCATTTATTTTGTGTGTCAGTTCCATTACAATATTTGTAAGCATGTCTTTAATTTCATCTAGAACAAGATTTGATATTAAGCAATTAAATTGCTTGTGTGTATAAGCATTGTTTTCTGTTAAAGCATTTCGCAAGTAGCGTAATGCATTTTTATGATCGCTATTGAGGGCATTTTCTTTTGTTTGAGCATCTATGGCTTGTGTTGCTTCATTTTGTATGTTTATTATTCCAATAATATCAATAGTTGCGTTTTGAGTGTCGTCTTTTGTAATATCAAAAGATTTGTAATTAACAGCATTTTTAATAATGACTTTATGTTTATTTATTTCTTTTTCCAATCGATTTTTTAATTCAGTTTTATGTGGATTATTGTCGTTAATTTCTTGAATTTTGATTTCTGCGTTTTTGATGGCTTTTAATACTTGGTTAATATTTCCTACCATTTCTTTAATTTTTGGTGTTCCTAAATATATTATCATGTCATTAATTTTTTGATCTGTATGAATTTCAATGTTTTTGGCTATGGTATCATCTTGTAAAATATCTATCATAAAATCTAATGTTTCATTTTCTTCAATAGTTAGATGTTTTGTTATTTTTTGAGCTTCTGTATTTAGTATTGTTTTTGACTTTCTTTTTGTTCGTGTTGTTTGTATTAAATCCTGGTCATCTTTGTCTTTATCAAGAGTGGGAGTTTTAGTTTGTTGATTGCAGCTTGTGATTAAATAAGAAATAATTAGCAACAGTAGTAGTTTTTGCATAAATAAATATCCTCCTGTTTTTAAACGCATTTTATTTTGTGCGCAGTATCCAACAATATATAACATTATTTTTAATTTAAAATTTTAAAAAACTTATTTTGGTTAAATAAAAAACTTTAATTTTAATCTATAATCATAGCTAAAATTAAAGTTTGGAAAATTTTACACTTAAATAAATATATTTAAAAATCGATCTTAACGGAGCTATAATCGATTTTCATGGGGGTAGATGTTAATAGTCTGTTGAAAATTTTTTTTGCCTCAGTTTCTATTTGCTCAAATTCATCTAGATAAGAAACATTATTAATGTTTTGCTCAATAATATTAAAATCATCATGCTCAAAAGCTTCTCTTAGTGATTTTTTGAAATCTGTGTGAATTTTTGATAGTTGATTATTTAAGCTAGTTTTTTGTGTTTCATCTTTTATTATACCAGCTCTTCTTGCTGCACTTTCTGCATAGATAATATGTTTTCTAAGGTTTGTAAGTATGCTTGAGGTTTTGTTTACCCCTGTTTCTAATAAGAATTTATTAAATTTATCATATTTATCATACTTATCATATTCATTAATGTTTTCATTTATTATAGCTTTTATTAAGTAATTTAATGATCTATGTTCATACTCCTCAAGCTTTTTTATTATTTTTTCTTGAGTATCTACAGCTCGTTTTACTTTTTTTTGCATGTCTATAATTTCAGTAATAGGTGTGTTTTGAATATTGATTTTTGCAATATCAAAAAATTCTTGATTGGCAGCTCGTTTAAGGGCTATTTTGTAATTATTTATTTCATATTTTAATTGCTCAATTAATACATTTTTGTTTAGATTATTTACATTTATTTCTTGAATTTTGGCTTCTATATTTTTTATTATTTTTAATGCTAGTACAATATTTATAACCATATCTTTAATTTTTTTTGTTCCTAAATGTAGGATGAAATTATTAATTTCCTCATCTGTGTAGATGCTGATGTTTGGTTCTATAGTGTCATTATTTAGAATGTTTGTTAAAAAGATTAGTGCTTCCTGTGTGTCAAGAGGCAGTTGTTTTGTTATATTTGCAACTTCTTCATTGATTTTTGTTTGATCTTTTGCTGGTAGAGTTAATCTGGAATCTTTATTATTGGTATTTTGTCCTGCTTGTGGATTACAGCTCATTAGTAAGTATGAAATAATTGGTAAAAGTAATAATTTTTGCATAAATAAGTATCCTCCAGTTTTAAAATTATTTTTGTGTTTGATACTTGAAATATACATCAATATTTTTTTTAATAAAAAAAATATATCAAAAAAATTGATATATTTAAAATAATCTAATCAATTTTTTAAGTCTATAATGGTAATTACTATTAATTTAATAATAATAAATTTGTATTTTGTTATTTATATAATTGGTTTTTGATAGCACGTATTGCTTTCTGTTTTATTTTGTCAAATCCATCAAAAGAGATGTTTTTGATATTTTGTATAATAACATCAGGAGAAATTGTGCTGTTGCCAAAAGCTTCTAAAAGCAATCTTTTGTAATCTTTTTTGATTAATTCTAAGTAAGCAGCCAAACTATTTTTGACGTTTTTATCATTAATGAGTTTCTTAGTGTAGTATGTTGCAGCTTTTGCTTTATTAAATTCTTTTACAATATTTGTAAGCATATCTTTAACTTTATCTATTCCTAGATATAATATAAATTGATTAAATTGGTCATATGTATAATGTTTATTAGAGGTTTTGTGATTTATTTTTTGTAAAGGTTCTACTAAGGAAAATAATGTACAAAGTTCATTATCAGTTAGATTTAAAGATATCCCTTGAACATCAATAGCTCGTTTTGCTTCATTTTGTATATTTGTAATTTCAGTTAGATTAATAGATGTGTTTTGAATATTGGTCTTTATAGTATCGAAAGATTCTTGATTTGCAGCTCGTTTAAGGGTTATTTTATAATTATTTATTTCATCTTTTAATCTATTATTTAGTTCAGTTTTTTGTTTTTTATAATCATAGATCTTTTTTATATTGCTTTCTGTATTTTCTATAAATTTTAGTGCTTGTTGAATATTTGCAATCATTTTTTTAATTTGTTGTGGTTTTAAATATGTTATAAAATCATTAATTTCCTTATTAGTATAAGTTTTGTTATCTTTGACTATATTATTGTCTTTTAAAGTTTCTGTTAAAAAATTTAATGCTTCATTTTCTTTTGAATTTAGTTGTGCTATTAAATTTGATATAAAATCTGGTGTTGAAGATTGAGTGTCTGCAATTTGTTTTGCAGTGATCTTATGAATATTTTTGTTTGCAATATTTTGGTTATCAAATTTTTTTACAATATTTGTAAAAGTATATTTAGTTTTTTTTGGAGTTGTATTTAATATTAATTTATGAAATTGACTATTTGTATTATAAGTGTTGTTTGTTATTTGGTCTTTGTTTGTTGTTTGTGGTTTTGCTGTTGGTATTTGTGTTTGTTTTAAATGATAATCATTGTTGGATGTGGCAGTTTTTGTATTCTTTTGGGGATTATTACAGCTTATTAGTAAATATGAAATAATAAATAATATTAACCATTTTTGCATGATGCATCCTCGCTTTTAATTTATTTTATCATGTGTAGAAATATTCAAGATATATATAAATGTAAAATATAATTTATGTATTGTTTTTTAGTTTGATTTTTAAGTCGGGTAATCAAAAAGATTACAAATTTAAACAGTTGTTTGAGCAGTGTGATTTTCTTTTTTTAGACTTGATTAGTTTATTTAGAGTTTGTTTTAGATTTAATTAAATATGAATTAATATTAATCTCCATCGTATATTGATGGAGATTGTTTATCAAAAAATTAAAAAGAATACTCCACCTATAATTTCTATGAAATTTAGGTGGAGATGAATTTGCAACGCAAGTTAAATATTATAAAATAACAAAACATATGGGTGCTAATAAAGCTTATAAGTACAGAATATATCCTAACACTAATCAAAAGAAATACTTTTCAAAAGTATTTGGATGCGTAAGATTTTTGTATAACAAAATGTTAAGTGATAAGAAAGATTATTATGAAAAAAATAAGAAAAGTCTTAGTGTTAATCCAAGTAATTATAAAAATGAATTTCCATTCTTAAAGGAAGTTGATAGTTTGGCTCTTTGTAGCGCATGGATTGACTTAAATTCTGCGTATAGTAATTTTTTTAGAGAAATTAAAAAAGGAAATAGAACACAAGGATTTCCTAAATATAAAAGTAAGAAAAATAGACAAACCTTTAGAACTAATAATCAAAAAAACTCAATAAGAATAGAAAATGATTATATAAAGCTACCTAAAATAGGATTTGTAAAATTAGCTCTACATAGGAATATTAAAAGCAATGAACTTATTAAAAATGTAGTAGTAGAAAAAGATACTGATGATAAATATTATATTTCAGTAGCAGTTGAGTGCTTAGATGTTAAAAATAACGATAAAACTAAATGCAATAAAAAAGAGATAGTTGGTATTGATATGAGCATGAGGCATTTTTTAGTAAGTAGTGGGGGTGAGAAAATCAATCATCCCAAATGTTTACTAAAAAATGAACGTAAATTCAAGAAATGCCAAAGAAAACTATCAAAAAAACAAAAGGGCTCTAGGAATAGAGCTAAATCTAGATTAAGAGTTGCCAAGTTGCATAGGAAAATTTCAAATCAAAGAAAAGATTTTTTACATAAATTATCTTATTATTTTGTAGCTAATTATAAAAATATAGCAATAGAAAACTTATCAATTAAAGGCATGCAAAAAGGAATGTTTGGCAAAAGTGTTAATGATTTAGGATGGCATGAGTTTGTAAGACAATTATCATATAAATCAGAGTGGTCTAAATCTTATTTGCATAAAGTTGATAGATATTTTCCATCAAGCAAGCTATGCAACAATTGCGGTATTAAAAATACAACTCTGAAATTAAGTGATACTAGGTGGACTTGTAGCGGTTGTAATATTTTGCATGATAGAGATATAAATGCAGCTCTAAATCTTAAAGCTTATTATTATAAGGAAATAAAAACTAAGGCAGGAACTGCCTGAAGTAAAGCTTGTGGACTATGCTCTAGTGGATGACCGTTCTTGTAGAACCTAAAAAGCTATCATGGGATGAAACAAGAAGCTATTTCTATAATCTTTGATTTAGAAATAGCAGTTCACTTTAATTTTGTACTATATGTATAGCTTTGCTAAATCTTGCTAAGCATGATTTTTATTGGTTTTTATTCATTTGGTTTCTTTGTTTTGCTCTTTTAAAATATCTTCTGCCTGTTTTTGAAGTGCTTTAATTTTATCTAAGTCAGAAGGAAGTTGCATCAAATTTGCCTCAATTTGATCAAAGTCAAGATTGCCACTAGAAATAGCGTTTGCAATTGCTTGGCGTGAATATATAGCATGTAAGCATAGTTGCGTATATATTTTATTTTGTTGACTCTCATCAGTAATTTGTAAAATCGTTTTTTTTGCACTTGCTTCAGCTTTCATATCTATTGCCAATTTTGCAAATATGGCTTTTATTTTGTCTGCTTTCCTATCTAATATAAACTTGTTGAATTGGTCATATGTGCAAGCTTTTTGATGGTTTATTACATATATTAGTACTATATGATATGAAGCCCATGCATTTTTGTCGTCTTTTTTTGCTCTGTCGTACATTCTTTGAACCTCTAGAGCTCGGTTTACCTCATCATATATTTTTTTTATTTCATCATTATCGATAAGTGTGTTTTGGATATTAATTTTTGCAATATCAAAAGAATCTTGATTAGCAGCTTTTTTAATATCTTCTGCATATTTATTTATTATTTCATCTAGTCGTTCATTTAGCTCTTGTCTGTGGGAGAAATACCTAACTTTTTTAAATCTGTGATATGTCTCTTTTTTTTCTTTTGATACTTTTGTATTTGTTTCTTTTAATATTTTTATAATATTTGCAATCATCTCTCTAATTTGTTTTGCATCCAAATGTATTATAAAGTCATTAATTTGTTTGATTGTGTAAGCTTTGTGGTCCTTAGCTATTTTTTTATTGTATAAAGCATTGATTACAAACATTAATGCTTCATTCTCTTCAGGATTTAGTTTTTGTATTATTTTTTGAGCTTCTTGATTAAATGTTATTTCTGATTCTATATTAACCTCAACCCTTTGTCTTGTTTTAAGATCGCAGTTTGTTAATAAGCATAAAATAATAAATATTTGTAATAATTTTTGCATAAACATTCTCCATTTATTTAAACGTATTTTTAAAAACTAACATAATTAAAGGAATATAACAATATTGTTTTAATTATATTGGAATAAAAATATAAATATTTTTATCTGTCTTTGTTATTGGAATTAATTAAAATGTAGAGCATGTTTGGGTGAGGTAAACGGTTTCAAAATAATTGTTATAGGAGATTGCTTACAATCATTTTTTATATATTTATTATTTAAATTTTAATTTATTGGTGTATATTTGTTAGACTTGTTATTTAAAAATTTATTTAACTTATGTAAGGAGGAAAATAATGAAGGTTCATAAAATTTTTATTACTCTCTTAATCATCTTATCATTTGGTTGTGATTTGACTGGACTTCTTGGTGAAGATGCTGAAGGGAAAGATAGGTTGCAAACTATTATTGAAGGTGCAGAACGTTTCTTGGGTGATCTTGTCGAGGAACATGTTGAATATGAATATTATTATGTTGATGATCAGGGTAATTATTTTGATGAACATGGTAATGTTGTTGTTCTAAAGGAAGATGGTACTTTTGTTTATAAAGATAAAGATGTTGTTATTGGTGCTGAAGGTAAAGGCTCAATTTCTGTTAATGTTGATAGAGATGGTAAGATTGGTGTTTCTGTTGATGGTGAGGCAATGGTTGTTGATCTTGATGGTGCTAAGAAGTTGGTTGCTGATGTTAAGGCAGAGGTTTTTGGTAAGCCAGGTGAGGTGCAAGGAGATTTAGTTGCTAAGGTATCAGAGGTTGTTGCTAAGGGTTCAGACTTTAAATCTTTGGTTGCTAAATTAGAAGGAGATGTTAAGGGTGACATTAAACAAATAGTTGCTGCTCCTGTTGTGAAAACCAGAAAACCTGTTTCTGTTTTTGCTAAGCAAAATACATATAAAAAGCCTACAAATTATTCTGGACAAAAAATGAGTAGTGCGCCACGTACTAAAGTTTACTGTCAATCTTATACTCTTCGTCCAGGAGAGAGAGCTACAAAAGTGTATATTTCTGATGATGAGAGAAAGATGTTTAATTTTGTAGAAAAACATCTTAAAGATGTTATTGCGCTTATAGATAAAAATTCCTATTCTAGTGGACTTAAAAGCCGTCAAGATTATAAAGATAAAATTAAAACAAAATATGAAAAATTAATGCGTATGTCAAAAGAAGATACTATTGCTGGTGATATGAGAATACTGGAACTTGGACGCGCTGTGAAAAAATTTTATGACTTTATGAAAGACAATGCTGCAAATTCTGCAGAAGTTAAATCTTTAATTGAGCTTGGCGTAAAAGATAAAAGTGATATTTTAGAGAAAGCCGGAATTAAATTTTCTAGTGATATTAAAAATTATGATCATGTTGCAGCTTTGATTGATCTTGCTCTTTGTGATAAGAGTTATTCTAGTTCTATAAGAGTATTCTTTGAAAATGTGGCAGATACTTTGTGGTACCATAATTATGCTTCTGATGAGGTTACACTTATGCAAGAGTTAATATGGGATATGGAATCCAAATTTCACTCTTCTAATAGTCCTGATTTGGCTCAACTAAAACAAGGTATTCTTTCAAGATAATAAATAAGAGCAGTTATTTTATTTATTGTTTAGATTTATAAAATATTTATGAATTTAATTACTTACCTTAAGACCCAAAGGTCTTAAGGTAAATTTATTTATACATTTTGATAATGTTTATTACTGATATAAAGTTTATTTTAAATTTTATTTTAAATCTTAAATAAATTAAGATTTAAAGAATAGATATATGTGTATAATTATTTATAAAATTGATTGATATTTTTGATATTTAATTTACAAAGTTAAATATTGATGATATAATTAATTTATGATATTTAAAAAAACTATGAATGATTTTGAACATGCTTTATTTAAAAGATATGCAATAGATCCATTAAAGCTTTATAAATATTCGTTATTCTTTAGGAATTATATAGAAAATTCAGCAGAAGATGCATTGAAGTGTGGAATTAAATTAGAATCTTTGAAAGATTCTCTTGATTATAGTAGTTTGCAATTTTTAAATTTAGAACTCTCAAATGCACTTCTTGAGGCAATTATAAGTTATAGATTTAATGGTGCTGGATATATTTTAATTAGACCTAAAGATTTGTATGAAGATTTAAGTAAAAGTGTTAATGATGAATTGCCATTTGGATTTAAGTATTTAGATTATAATCGAATAAAAGATGATCACAATAGTGATTATTTAAAGTATTTTCAAGATGATGGTACTTTTATTATTGTGCATAAAAGTAGAGTTATAATTTATGAGAATTTTGATTATGTATTGAGTGAGCATACACCAGTCTACACTCAAAGTTTACTTTTAGATATTTGCTTGTTAGAACAGATATATACAGAAATAGAAAAACGTATTGGGCAATATAATTTTTTATTTTACAAGGATGAACAATTGGTTGGTCTTATGGATGCTTTACAGGATGCTAAGAATCAGATAAGTCATTTTAGTAGTAAGGGCAGAGGTTTATTTTCTACATTTTTTAAAAATGATGATAATCAAAAAAATTTGGAAACAGTCGATTTTGAGCTTAGTCGTGTTATTGAGCGATTAAAGAGTGGATTGAGTAATGATGGAGTATTTTATAGTGCTGATGAGGGAGCAAGTTTGCAGGTTATAAAATATGATCTCTCATTTTTAAAGGATGCATTTGAACTTGTAAAAGCAAAAATAGGTGCTGATAGCAAAGAACCATTGACTAGAAATTTTAATGAGCAGGTAAAGGGCTTGGGGAGTGATGGTAAGGGAGATAGGACTAACTATATTGACTTTTTACATACCGTTCAGGAAGCAGTAGCACTCTCAGTTAATATTAAGCTTAATAAGTATTACAGGCTTAATATGTGTTTTAATGATCTAATTGTACTTAGTGATAAAGAAAGATTGGAAGAAGATATGATGTTTCTTGATGTTTATTCTAAGTATCTAGATATTGTAAGATCAAATTCTTTAAGTGATGATGAGATAGAAGTATTAAATAGTAAATTACATTTTAATTTTAGGAGGTTTAGTAAATGATAAAGGCTTCTGGTGTTAATCTAAAAGATGACCTTGAAGATGGTGATAAAAATGTTGATGTAAATCAAGATTTAAATATTGATAATAAACTTAATAATAAATTTGAGCATAATATCAATAATGATATTAATAATAATGAATTGTTAACTAGAGCTGTTTGGATTACTAGGCTTGCTGATGATAACTTGAGTTTAAGTTATAATACAAAAGAACTTATTAATTCAGGCCATGCACTTGGTGAGGTTTTAGATATTCAAGTGTGTGAACTCATTAAAAAGTATGTTGATGAGAAGCAAATATTGGCAGTTGCAGGTAGTCTTGATGTTTTAAATTTAAATAGTCAAATTAAAGATATATTGCTAAGGCTTGCAAGTGTAAATATTGATTCATTTAAAAATAGTAATAATTCATATGGTCTTATGACTTTTACTAAAGGCAATGTTCAGGAGGTGTTAAATTTAAGAAATACAAGTCATACAATAAAAGATTATAAAGATTTAAGACAGGCAATGCTTAATGAGTGGATGCAAATTAGGCAAGATTTTTATAATGTTTAAATCTTTAAGTTAATTTAATTTAAGTTTGGTATAAATTTAAAATAGGAGAGTATTTATGGCAGATAAGAGTGCATTAGAGGCCAGTGTAGAGAGACTTACTAGGGAAAAAGATAGACTTGAGAGTGAACTTGCATCTTTAAAATTGGGCAAGCAATCAGAAGTTTTAAAGCGACTAAAAGATCATACCACATATCCAGCAGTTTTTGATAGGGAGGTTCAGTTTGGATCTCGAGATATTTATTTTGCTCATAGAGGGGGCTTGCAGTATTCTTTGGCAGATAAATTTGAAAATTATCAGGATATTGGGTTTTGCTATAAACGTGGAGTTAAGCTTGTTGTTCAAAATGGTATGTCGACTTGCGTGACACGTGGTGGTGGAAATGATCTTTATGGAATTTGCATAGATTATGATGATTTGACACGAACAGCAACAGTCATCTCAATTGCAAATAGTTTTGAATGTATTTTGTTGTCAGATATGAATGTTAAGGCTGGTGATAAATTGGTTTTTGATGATATGGGAGTACTTTCAAAGGTAAAGACCAATGGTACTTATATGCAAGCTTTGGCTTTAAGTGATGCTTTAGAGTTTAAAGATAAGTCAGGATTTTATGGTGCAAAGGTAATGCTTATCAATAAGCCTTTGTAAACAAATAATATGGTAATTTAAATAGTAATTGAATTAATAATTCAATTTTAAAAATAAATTTGAAAAAATTAGTTAAAATTAAGGAGATATTAAACATTGAGTGAAAGTTTATTTAATAATGAAGAATTTATAAATACTCTTAGAGATTCTCTTTTTGTTGATAGGCCAATCCCTGAATATTATCATTTTTTTGATAATGAACAAATAGAAACTAGTGATGCATCACTTACAAGTGAGCGAGTTATTAAATGGAATTCTAGTATTGTGGATTTGCCAACACTTAAGGTAAATGATTTTAGTACGGTTGCTACTATTAAGTTTAAAAGGCAAGTTGTTCTTGTTAATTATTTACCTTTTCAATATGCATTTACATATTATGCACCTGATGGCAGATTGGATATTCAAGCAGTTAATAATATTAATATGAGAGAAGGACTTAGGTATTCCTTATCACAAATACATAAACTTTTAAGTTCACATTATTTAAGGGGTGGTTTGTGTTTTTCTGGTTCTAAAGAGCGAACACTTTTGGTTGATGATTCTAATAGAGAAACTATGTATGGATTACTTAATATTCCAGGGCAAATAGATAAAAATATTAAAGTTACTAAAGCTTCTGATTTAATAAAGGCTTGTAATGATGAGATTGGTAATATTAATGTAGAAGATGAGCGAGGAGTGCCTTTTAGAGTACTTACAACTCCGAAAATTAAAGCGATATTGCTTGAGAGATTGAGTAATAATAATTATTCATATAAAGATGTGTTGTTTGATTCTCTAAGAGCAATAAATAATGATGCTGATATTGAGCTTGAGACTACCAATTTATTGGATGATGAGATGTTAATTTATCCAAGAAGTTCTAAGCTTTTATTGCTAAAAGATGGACATCCTCCGATTTTAAATGCATATACACAAATGTCAAGTAGTAATTTTAGAACTAGTTTTTTGGATTTTTCTATTGGAAGCATTCTTGCAAGTGAAAAATCAATACTTAGATTTAAGATAAGTTGGACATAATAATGGATCGTAATGAGGATTTAGATAAGATTTATTCTAAGATATTGAATTTACTTATGATTAAGAGTTTAGATTTTAATTTTGAAGAATTTAATTTGTATATAGGGTTACTTGAAGATGTTTTACTGAGCAGAGGTTTAGGACTTAAAGATTTAAATTCAAGTAATGTTTTTTTGCTTATTTATTACTTTATTGGATGTGAACTTAAAAAGCGAGGAAAACTTTTATATTTTGATTTGGGTAAAATTAAGTCTGAGAGATTAGGTGAAATATCAGTTGAGTATTTTGATGATGCATTGCGTGGTGAAGTTTTGGTTAATGATTTTTGTTCTGCTTTTAACAATCTTGTAGAAGATATTAAGACTAATAAAAAAGTTTTAATAGGGGTTGTATGATGGATGCTATTAATTTAGCCATAGTTCGTAATATTAAAAGGTATACACAACCGATGTTTTTATTTAAAAAAAATTTAATTAAAAATAAGATCAATTCTTCTTATGAAATTAAGATTGATAAAACAACTCCTATTAAATTTGATGGAGTGTTTTTACCAAGTGGTGAGAGTAATATTGAGCTTTTTGGTTCTAATATATTTGTTAAAGAAATTCATGCAAAGACTTATACTTTAGATGTTCTTGATTTTAATGCAGGAGAGCAATTATTAGTGGGTAATGATCTTATGGAAATTTTAAGTGTAAGTAGGCATTTAAATTTTTGTTTAAATCAAAGATTTAGATATATTGTTTTGATGCTTAGAAAACTTTAACTTAAATTTTTACGTTTATTTGGAGAATATTTGTGTTACTTAGTTTATATGAATCTCAAACTTTTTTAGTAAAAATATTGTTTGAGTTTAAAGATTATTTAAAGAAACATTCTTTTAAAGTGAAGATTATAAATTCTTATAATCCTTTATATTTAAATGATCTAGAAATTAGTGGATCTTATCTTTTAGTAATAAGGCCAGAAGGTTTTGATTCTTTGGATGTTAGAGATTTTAGAAGTGGCAGTTTTTATGAGAATGTTAATGAGTTTGGATTTAAATTTATACTTTTCTTTTTAGGATTTGTAGGAGAGGTTGGAGAACTTAAGATATATGTTGGGTTGCATACTATTTATGAATATTTTTTAGAATTTTTGCATGATAATGCATTTGAATTTAAGTTTTTAAAACCAAATCTTTTAGAAAATGAATATGATTTGTCTTTGAATTATTATTTAAAATCCACAAGTGATTTAATAAATGGAGGGTTTGTTAAGACTTCTTGTAATGGATTAAAAGGTGTTTTGGGACTTAGTCAAAATTACAGGGCAAATATACAAATTGTTGAAAATAAAATAGATTAAAAAAAATAAATTAAACTTAAAAGTTAAATTTAAAAATAGGAGATAATATGCCGCAAGATACAATTAATGTCAATTTAATTGAAGATAAAGTGAAGTTGAATAATATTGGTTATTATAATCCTTTGCTTATTTATAAGAGTGATGTTTTAGAAAAAGGGCATTTTGTTTTAACTAGTGGAAGCTTTAGAGATTTTTTAACTTCTATGAGTGTAAGAGATGATGTTAAAACAGATGTAGAGAAGGTTAAATTAGCTGCCGAGCAGATTGAGTTTTTAATAAAGAGTAGCAATGATTTTTTTAATGAGGAGGGGCTTAGGTCTTTTGATTTTTATATTTACGAAAATATAGACGATGTAGTTCAGTTTTTAAAGCAAAATATACATGCAGTTGTTATATTTGTTGCTACTTTAGAAGAAAATTTTGGGACAGAATGGAATATGATTAAAAGTCTGATTAAATTTGTAGTATTCTCAACAAATCTTAATAGGCTGCCTGAATTTTTGGAAGTGTTACCAGTAAGCCAGAGGGATGGTGTTGTTTTGGTTTATGATAATGGTGCTGATAATTTACATCTTAAATTTGCAGCTAAATATTTATATGAGGCTGGCATGTTTCATTCTGTGAATCCTTATGGAATTACATTACGGGCAAACCCAATTTATGATGCAACTTTAATTAATAATTTAAGACGTCATAATATTAATTTTTATTCGCTTTTAAATGAAACCGGTAGGGATGGTGTTTTGGCATTTAAGGAAGCAGTAGATTGCTCATCAATGCCAATTGATGAGGCATTCACTTATTACCTTTTGAAGAATGAATCAACACATGAACTTATTCGTATTTGGAATCGAAATCATAGGCAAAATAGTAAGCTTAGTGAATTAAAATTTGCTGATGGGAAACCCAATGCTTATACGGCAGGACTTGAGTGTTTATTTAAAGAATTTAAAGAGAGGGGACTTATTGTGTCTTTTGGTGATATTAAGTTTGG
This sequence comes from Borrelia hispanica CRI, assembly GCF_000500065.1. Taxonomy (NCBI): domain Bacteria; kingdom Pseudomonadati; phylum Spirochaetota; class Spirochaetia; order Spirochaetales; family Borreliaceae; genus Borrelia; species Borrelia hispanica. Next base: position 29,548 of record NZ_AYOU01000159.1, read on the forward strand.
ACTTAAGAGAGATAATGTTTTGGGTTTAGATTTGTCTATTCGTGTTAAATATAATGATAGTTTTAAGAGCGTTGTGTTAAACATAAGTAGTGATGATATTAATGATTATTTAAGACGGGAGGTTGATTGATGAAGGATTATTATTCATTAGATTTAGTGTTCTTTAGTTTCTCAGGTGTGCTTATTGATAGGGGCAAATTGCAATATTCAACTTCTCCAAATGTTATGGCAACTGCCAGTACTGAGGAGCGAAATGTTCCAATTCCAAGTTTTAGAGATCCTAGAACTATTATTCACATATTTAATTTAGAGATTACCAAAGGATCATTTGATTATAAGGTCTTAACTAAACTTAGTAATGAGCAATTTTATGGTTCTAGCTATAAGAGAGACAAATTAAAATCATTGGTTTTTAATGATCAAATGGGACTTAAGATTATTTCTAATAGTGCATTTTTTTCTGAAATTCCAAGTAGAACTTATGCAAGTGGCAGTGATACTGTAAATTTTGTAATTCATGCAATTAATTGTGAAGTTGAAAGGAGGTGATTAGTGAGATATAAACTTAAGATTTTAACTAAACATAAAACTTATGAATATGTTGTAAGAGATATTCCTATGTATGATTGGGATTCTATTTTAGGTTTTGATTCAAGTCAAGAAACTTTAAGACGAGAATTAAATAATTTATCTACTTTGAAAAAAGTAAGCTCTTTAATGATATCTGCATCTTTTTTTGATGAATTTTATGACATTATTAATGATAATAAAGAGCATTCATTTTTGTATAAATATCCACTTCCTACTATTTTGTTTGCTATTGAGTATTCTTTAGTTGAAAAAATATCAGGATTGCAAAAGCCTAGTTTGGTTTATATTGAGAGTTTTCAAGATTCTGATGGGACTTTTGTTAAGTATTCGTATATTGATGAGAGGTGGAATTATGATGATTTGGTATTAAGAGAAGTTGGTTAGGTTTAAAAAAATTTAAGGAAAATTTATGAATCGTAGTGAAATTTTAAATGAATATTTAAATTATTTAAAGTATTTAAGAAGTGAAACTTGTAAGTATTATTTCCCCGTTTTAATGGAGGTTTGTACATTTAACGATGTTAAGAAGTTTAAATATGATGAACTTATGGAAATTAACAAAATTGCTAATTTTAAACTTAAGAAAGAAGTGTATGAAAAATTTTTGGTTTCAAAGTTATTAGGTTAGTGGGAGATTTTTATGAGTTTGGGCATTGATGCTACAAAGAAAGATTTAACCTATCTTTCTAATTTTAATATTGAGTTAGATGAGTATTTAAAATCAAAATTTAAATCAAAGTTTATGGGTAGTAATGATTTTTTTAAAAAACAAATAGCTTCTCTTTTTTCTGTATCTAACTCTAATGATTTTAAATCTAAAGATTTTGGTAAAGTCTTTGCCAAAGATTTTGGTGATGATTTTATAAGTTATTTGCCCAAATTATCAGAACCTAAATTAGCAAATATTGATTTTGACTTAATTGAGGCACCAAAATCTATGCAAAATTTAAATTTTAAAGATTTAAATATGAAAACTTTTAGGTCTAGAGAAAAGAATGATAATCAAGAAAATAATTTTAATTTAATTAAACCTTTAGTTTCAAATTCTTTTTTAATACCTTTAGTACCTATGGAGTCTAATGACTTACATGATAATTTGCCGCGCTTAAATTCAAATGTAGATTTGATTTCAAATTCAAGTATAAAGTCAAATATGTTATATTCAGATATTTTTAAATATTTAAATGTAAATGCAGCTTCTAAGACACGTTTAAATATGGTTCCTGGTGATTTTGATTTTAAAACCAAAGGTGGTTCTGTGTTGGGAATTAATGATGTGACTTATAATAAATCTGAAACTCAAAAAATCAAAAGCATGCTTGCAAGTACGGGTAAATTTGATACTCAGGTGGATATTAATGATTTTATTCGCAAAACGGCTGGTTTTAAATCTCTATTGTCTAATGATCAACAACAAAATATAACAAATATGCCCAAGATGTTTTTTGAAATGATTAATTTGGCAAGTAATTTTAAGGGTAAACAGCAACCAAAAGATAATGATAATGCTGTTTCTGTTATTTATAAATTATTTAATGATGGTATTTTGTCTCCTCTTAAGAATCAATTAATAAAAAGTTTTGCTACTATTAAAGAAAAGAAAACAGATTATATCAAAAGTTCTCTTAGTAATTCCCTTGGAGAACCTTTGGGAGGTGCAGTTTCAGATCTTTTCTCTACTTTGATGTCACAATTTGGTACGAAATTAGATGTAATATTAAAAGATTTCAATTTAAAAAAAATTATTGGTTGGGACAGCTATGAAGAGAAATCTGAAGATGCAGAGCAAGATGGAGTAGATAAAACCAGTTTAAAAACAGAACCAGAAGCTAATTTGGAAACCAATTTAGACTTGGATAATTTAAGACTTAATGATGTTTGTAATGATTTAAATGTGATTTTGACAGAAATTAGAGATTCAATAAAGCAGGTTTGTGGTATGGATTTCGAGAGGAGTGTTGTAGATCCTTTAAGTGTTTATTTTAACAATGTTGAGAATGCTATTAATGCTTTATCAGATGCAATAACCCGTAATTCTCAAGGTGGGTCTTTTGGGGGTAATATAAATGATATTAAGATTGGTAATGCAATCTCGCGTATCCCTTAAAATCTTATTTATTTTATTTTATTTTATTTATGAGGATATTTAATATGATAGATAAAAAAAATATAACATCAATGATTTTGGATATTGTAAATCATGTTTTAAGTCTCTCAGTTTCATCTAATTTTATTGTCCTTTTTCCTCGTCCCGATTTTAAGGGATTTGTGTATGTGCCACAGTTGTTTTTTATATTTCCAAAATCAAAACCAACCGAGGAGAGTTTTAGCAATGCCAGTAGTGAACAGGGAACTGTTAATGTTAATTTAAAAGAAGGTGAGGTTTTAAGTTATAATGTTGTGTCAAATCCAGAGATAATTAATGTTTCTAATGGCATTTTGTCTTCTATACATGATAAGTTTTTGATTGAACATTTAAAAAAGACATCTTATGCAAATAGTGTTTTAGAGTTTAATGTTAATTTTGTTAAAGTGCACTTTAGAGAAAGATTTAAGATGGGTTTTTATTATTCTGTTTATGGTCCTATGATTGGATTTCATGAATTGACTATTATTAATTCTTTAAAATTTAGAGATACTGCATTCATTGAAGAGATTAATGTTAGTTTGCAAATTAAAATATTAAAAACTTTTAATTTTTCTACTTATAAAGGTTAAAATATAATTATATAATATAATTATATTTATTTAGGAGAATGTTTATGGTTAAATTTAGGTATATTGTATTTTTATTCATTTTATTTTCAAATCTTAATTCAGTTGTAAGTCCATCATCACCTTTAGTTAGACCTTTTGATTTTGGTAGTTGGAATTTTGAGCGGGATATTGAGGAAGCTTATGAGGCAAGTTATGAAGTTGTAGATGGTATTTTGGTAAATGTTGATGATTCAAATAAAAATGTTAAAGCAAAGCATATTTTATCTAGAATATTAGAGCTTGAAGGTTATTACAAATGTCTTGTGAATGTGATACGAGATAATATTTTTTTACAAGTAGAAGATGAGTTTTTAAGAGAATATGGTCAATATTTTGATGATGATGTTTTTACAGAAACTGATAATAGGTTTAAACAATTGATAGAAATTCCTATGGAAGATGCATTTGGTATGTATAGACATAGGGTTTTAACTTTTAGTAATAAAACTTGGATTAAAAATCCAGACTATACCAAGTTATTTATTAGATTGCAACTTAAAGAGATTGAGTTTGTTGAAGATTATATTAAACAAAGACTTGGTATTAAATTGGGTTCAAATGGTCAGAAGATAAATCATCAATTAAATGATCAAAGATATGGTAATAATTCTATGGAAAATGAATATGATGATGCTGCGCAGGAAAGAAGAGGTGCGGTAGTGCCAGGTTATGATCGTGGAAGTCGTCCTGTAAGTAGAGGGCAAAGACCAAATTATGATCGTGGAAGTCGTCCTGTAAGTAGAGGGCAAAGGCCAAATTATGATCGTGAAAATTACTCTGGAAATAGAGGCCAAAGACCAAATTATGATCGTGAAAATTACTCTGCAAATAGAGGGCAAAGACCAAATTATGATCGTGAAAGTCGTGTGCAACAATCTGTTCCAAGACAAGAAATGCCAAGATCTGTTGTTTCAAGACAATCGAGTGGAAGACCAAATGTTTCAGGGTCAAAAGTTGTAAAACCAAGTAGTATTAAGAGAGGAAATCTTAGACCAAGTAGCATAAGACCTAGCCTTAGAAGACCTGGTAGTGATATTAGACCAAATTTTGTAAGACCTGTTGTAAGGCCACTTGGTGAGAAACCTGTGACTTATAAGAGAGGCAGTAAAGATAGTGGTGATGAGTAATGTCAATCTGGTGATTGATTTGGATATTAAATTTTTTAGTTAAATTTAATTTTTAATTTTGTAGGTCTTTGTAAATATTGATTTTAATTGGAGAGTGATTATAGGTTGTAATTGAAGATTTTGATTGCAATAATAAGGAATTGTATGTTGTTATTTCAGTATGACTTTAAAATGGAGTTTTATAGTAATGATGTTGCGTTTGGAGATCAAAGACCTAAATTGGTAGTAGAGACAAAAAATGGAGTGCCTGTTGTTAATATTTTAATTAGTAATGAATATTCTTATGTGGGTTCTTTGCAGTGGAAAAAAGCACAAATTAGATTGTTTAATGTACCTTTGAATTTTGGCAAATCTTTAGGACAGGGAGATATTGTTAGAATATATTATAAAAAGTTTTCTAGTGATGATGATTTAGGTTATAAATTTATTATTTCTGGATATTTGGGTGCGCCTGTTGATTTTGAGTGTCATAATGGTGATTTTATTTTTCAATATGAAGTTTATCTTTTATCTCAAGATACGTTTTTCAATAAAAAACTTGATGTTAAAGATTATACTGGTAAATCTCTTAAAGATGCAATTAATTTGGCATGTCCAGGTCAAGCAATTATTTATATGAGTGAACAAGATATGGAGAGCATCATATATCAGAGTTTTTATGTCTCTACTTTAAAAGAATTTATAGAAAGACTTATTGGGAAATATGTTCAATTAATTTTTGTTGATATTGGGGATTTAGATTATAAAATTGATACTAAATTTGTATTTATTAATTTTAATGGATTTAGCAGTAATCAAAATTATAAAAAACTTGAAAATTTTGTGCCTCTCTCTAGTCCACAAAGAGAGGTTAGGTTTGTGGGCAAATCTACTATTAATTTTTGGAATGCTACACTTCTCTTTACAGATAAAATTAAGGTCGGAGATCCGTTTCAATTTGTTGATAGGTATGGAAATATTGTTAAGACTATTGTTCAAAGAACCAGTGCTGAATTAAATAATGTAGGTAAGTGTGTATTAAGGTTAAGTCTTTATGACGAATCTAATGTTTTATAGGTATTTATAATTTATATTTTATAGGTAGGATTTATGCAAAGCAATTATGAAATTTCAAGAAGACTTGGGAATTTGAGTGAAGATTTGGCATTTGAGGATGCTAAGAGATATTTGCAAGATAATGTATTTATCTGTAGGATTGGGATTGTTAAGGAATTTGATTTTGAAAAACAAGAGGGAATTGTTGTAATTGAAGAATATGAAGATTTAAATATTATAAGTCGTAATATTTCAAATTTAAAACTTGAGCTTGTAGAAGGTGATAGGGTGGTTTTGCTTCAAAGCAGTATAAATATTTTTAATGAAAATGATAATAATTATTTTGATAAGCATTATTTTTATATTTTAAATGCTCTAACTCTTAGAAATGTGGGAATAAGTGTAGAAAAATTTAAAATTGATACAAGAGAACTTGATATTACTAGTGAAGATTCTTCTTTGAATTTAAAGAACATAACTTGTGACGGTGAACATTCCAAAATTTCTCTTAAGTCTTTGGTTATTGAAGCTGGTAATATTGAACTTAAAGGTAATGTGTATATTAATGGCAGATTGTTTGAAAGTCATACACATTCTTCTGGAACCATAACTTATATAAATGCCAGTGGAGCTCCTACTCTTGCAAGTGGCAGTACTGCAGGTGTATCTTGAGTATTATAATTAATATTAATTGAATCTTATATTTTATATATTGAAGTTTAATTAATTAATTTTATTAATTTTTATTAAAATTGATATTAATGAGATATCTTTTTCAATTAGAAGGAGATATTAAAAATATGAAAGTTCTTGGTAATTTGCTCTTGTTTTTTGTTTTATTTTTTTGTTGTAAAGATGAAGAGTATTCTGGTAATTTTGATTTAATGTATGATTCTGATGATGTTGCTTTTCATGATATTATTGATAGTGATTTTGATATTGGTGTTAATTTTGATAATGCTTCATTAGAAAAGTTAATTTCAGATTTTGAGCTATCAAATGAAGAAAAACAGGCAGTTAGATTTTTAAGGAGTGCATTGACAGATTCTACTATTTTGGATGATATGTCTCATATGCGTACTTATAGTGATGATGAGTTTTATGAATTTTTAGTTATTCTTAATGCTGATAAGGTAAAAGAGGCAGTTGCTGATATAGTTTTGACATTAAAAGTTAGAGATGAAATACTTGATGCTATATATGAATTTGCAGATGGGAATCCTAGAAAAGATACATTTGAAATACAACTTAATGTAAAGGAAAAAGAATATCTAAAAACTTTAAAAGTTGCTTGTTGTGTTGATAGTGGTTATAATGGGGCTTATTTGGCGCTTAAATTGGCCAATCATTCAGGGATATTTGCGTCATTAAAGAGGCAGGTGTATGATGTTTTGCATGCGTATTAGTTTGGATATTTACTTTTAAAGTTTTTAAAAACCGTTGATATTTAAAATCTGATCATTAGGAATGATCAGATTAATCAACAGGTGCTCTGAATTGATTGTTTGCCTCTTTTATGTTAGGATGCTTTTTTATAACTGATTTTAAAAATTCGTTAAACATTATGCTGTCTAGAAGTATTGATTTAGTGGTTGTTGTGTGATTAAGTGTGTCTTTGGTTGTTATTTCTGCTTCCATAAAGCTCCAAGTACCATTTTGGTACTGACTCCCAAATGCATTTATTAAGTCTTTTCCACCATCTGGGTAGAGCATATTTATTGTTCCATAAAGATATGCTTTTTTATAACCTTGGTCTTTAACTGCTTTATTTACTTGAGTGGCCACCCGATTTCTAAGATTTTGCATGGAACCTTTTTCAAAATCCAGATTTAAATTTGGGCGACATTTTAATTTAAATGAAATTATTTCAATATAATCAACCAGGCTTGCAAATAATATTAAAGGCATAACATATTGGGTATATTTATCATGGCTTTTAATTGGTGCTACTATATATGTGTAATGCAATTTACCTTGAAATAGTTTTGATTCTTGTTGTGTATCTGTTTCAATAATTTTTTGAAAATTGTTTTTTATCCAAGTAATTTTGCAGTTGTCTTTATAAAAAGGCCACCACGAATGAGGTGTTACTTGTAAGCATACATCTAAAATTCCTTCTTCTATTTGTAATTGTGCTGATTGATATTGATTTATATTTTCTTTAGAGTCTATGTTTCCTGGAGTTCTTTTGTTTTTAAATTTATTATATGTAGGTTGAATAAATCGTTTCTGTTGTTTTTCTAAGTTGTTATCTTTTTGGACATTGCATGATACGATGGCTAATAATATTATTATAATTCTTATCACTTTTTTTTACCCCCTTTAACTATTTGGTTTTTTAAATTTTATATTTGATACAGTGGTTTTTTTAATTAGTATAATATAAATTATATCAATAAAAATTTTTTTCATTGTTTAAGTATATTAAATATTATGAATTGAAACTTAAATTAAGGGTCAGTATGATTTATTTTTTTAAAAAAAATGTTGAGAATTGTGTATCTAGGGTTATTGGCTTTTGTTTGAGGTTGTTTAATAAGTCTGAGTAATTCTACAATTAATAAAAAATTACTGAGAATCTTAAGTATTAATTGTAGAATTTTTTATATTTTTAGTTGTTAATGGGAACTTGGAATTTGGTATTTGTAGTAGTTGTGCCTGGATATTTATTTATTACTGTTTTTATAAATTCATTAAATAATTTCCCATCAAGCAGTATATTATATGTTGATTCTTGATTGTTTTTCTTGTCTTTTACTTTAATTTCTGCCTTCATGAAATCCCATTTTCCGTTTTTGTATAGAGATTTAAAAGCAGATATCAACTCTTCTCCACCAGTTGGAGCTATTGCGTTTAGTATTCCATAAGGGTATACATTTTTATATCCCTCTTCAGATGATTTTTCTACTTTTGGTATTCCTTGAAGAAAACCGCCTAAAACATTTTTATTATTAAAGTTTAGGTTTTGATGGTCTTTTAAATTAAATGATGTAACTTCAATATTTTCGTCCATACTTTCAAATAGGATTAAAGGCATAACGTATGTGCTGTAATCATTATTGTATTTGATAGGCGATACTGAATATGAATACCTAAGTTTGTCCTTAAGAGCTTCTAGTACCTTTTTATCCTGGTCAACAATTTCTTTGGCTTTAATTTTCATCCAAGTAATATAACATTTGGGTTTTGGGCAGCTACACCAGAACCAACAACTTATGCACATGCATTGTTCTTTTTGCCCTTCAAGCACTTCAAATGTGGTTTGTTCTTCTGCAACAACTTCTTCTTTTTGTAAATCTTTTAATTTATTATGATCGTATTTATTTATAATATTACTTAATGCTTGATCAAATTGAGCTTTTGAGTAATCTGTTTTATCATCTAAAAAACAAGATGCTATAGATAATAATATTATAAATAAAGGTAGTAAAATAATTATTTTTTTCAATTTTTAATCCTCCCAAAATTTGCATTGTATCATAAAAACATGTTTTTATAGCAATTTTATTATTTTGAAATTTAATTTATAACTTATATGTTATTATTTACAAGTTTATTCTTATCTTAATTGTGTATAAATTAAATATGCGTTTTTGGGCAAAATAGCTTGTTTAATATTGAATAGTTTTGTGTTAACATTTATCTATTAATTTTTACTTTAATTCTTATTTTGATTTTGTCAAAGTAGTGGTTAAGTTTTTTATAAATAGTTAAGGTGTTTGAGGTGTATTATGGTATTTAAAGGTAAGATAAACTATTGTATGATGGGTGATTCGTAAAGTGTTTGCAGAGTCATTATATTAGTTTTTTTGATATTTTGATATTTGTTTTTGTGACTTTGATACGCAGACGATAATTTATTTTTTGAAAAAATTTTTAATTAAGTAGGATGGTTTTATGCACGATCATGTAGATGCAGCAGAAGAGATATTGGACAGAGAATATAAAGTATTAGATAAAGGGTTCTTAAGGCTTATTGATTATATGGGCAGTGATGAGAGAATAGTTAATTCTGCTAGAGTTTCTTATAGAGATTCTAAAGCAAAAAGAGATAATGCCGGTCTGATTGATTATTTAATCAGGAATGAGCATACAAGTCCTTTTGAGCAAGTGGTTTTTACTTTTCATGTTAAAGCTCCAATATTTGTTGCAAGGCAGTGGATGAGACATAGAACTTCAAGAATTAATGAAGTCTCAGGACGTTATAGTCTTATGAGAGAAGAGTTTTATGTGCCTTTAAGAGAAGATGTTAAGACACAAAGTTTGCTAAATAAACAGGGTAGATCGGATGAGGAGATTGACATTAATGTTGCTATATCTTTTTTAGATGGTCTTAATGAGAGTTATAAAAATGCTTATAAAATTTATGATGATATGATTAAAAAAGATGTCTCCAGGGAGCTTGCAAGAATAACTTTGCCTTTAAGTTTATATACCGAATGGTATTGGCAGATTGATCTTAATAATTTGTTTCGTTTCATTAAACTAAGATCATCAAGCCATGCACAAAAAGAGATAAGAGAATATGCTAATGTTTTGTTGGATATTGTTAATTTGGTGGTACCATTGGCAACTAGTAGTTTTAAAAAGCATATTTTAGGAGGTGTAATGCTTTCAAGTGAAGAGGTATGTGAGATTAGAAAGGCATTAGATTTAACAAAACTTAATTTATCACAAAAAAGTTTAGATAGGTTGAAAGAAAAACTCAATTTATAGTTAATTTGGTTATAATATTTATGAATTATTTTTTTATAAGTATTGTAATCTTTACAAAGAGGTGAGTATATTTTAGTGGTTTATGCTTCAAAAACAGGAAATATAGGGCGTTTTATCTCAAAGACAGGACTTAGCAATACTTTTCGTATTGTTACAGGTGATGAGATTGTTGAGGAACCTTATGTTTTACTTACTTATACTATTGCATTTGGAAAAGTTCCATCTGAAGTTGATAAATTTTTAGAGCATAATTTTGAATTTATGATTGGTGTTGCTGGTAGTGGAAATAAAAATTGGGGTGATTCATTTTGCAATGCTGTTAATTTAATAAAAGATAAATATGGTGTTCCTGAAGTGTTAAAATTTGAATTATCTGGAACATCACATGATGTTAAGAATTTTATGGAAAGGATTAATGATGAGGCACTTAGAGTTAAATAATGAGATGATGGTTTTAAGAGACGGGTTTTATAGGTTAGAGAAAGATCTTGAGGCTTTGAGTGTTTTTTTGGAAGAAATTAAAAGTAAATCTTTAAAATTTAAAAATCCAAATGAAAGGATGCATTATTTGATTGATAACAATTTATATGAAGATTTTTATCAAAAATATTCTGAAGATCAAATACTTGCAATCTATAAAGCTGTTGAGGGAGAGGAATTTAAATTTAAGTCTTATATGAGTGCTTCAAAATTTTATAAGGATTATGCACTTAAAGTAAAAGATACTTATCTTGAGTCTTATGAAGATAGAATTATTGCAGTGAGTTTGTTTCTTGCTGATGGATGTTTTGATTTTGCATTGAGACTTGCTTTAGATATGATAAAGCAGCGATATCAGCCTGCAACTCCCACTTTTTTAAATGCTGGTAAGTGTGTTAGAGGTGAACTTGTATCTTGTTTTTTATTAGAGGTGGGTGATTCATTAAATAGCATTACTTTTAATATTTCTTCTGCTATGCAGCTTTCTAAAATTGGTGGGGGTGTTGCTTTAAATCTTTCAAATATTAGAGCTAGGGGTGAAGAGATACGGGGAATTTGTAATGTTGCAAAAGGTGTTATTCCTGTTATGAAGCTTTTAGAAGATGGGTTTAATTATGCAGATCAGATGGGGCAGAGAAAGGGTGCTGGTGCTGTATATTTAAATATTTTTCATTATGATATAGAAGATTTTTTAGATACAAAAAAGATTAATGCTGATGAGAAGAGTCGTGTTCAGACATTGTCATTGGGAGTAATAATTCCAGATAAATTTTTTGAACTTGCAAAGCAAGATAAAAATTATTATGCATTAGCCCCATATTCAGTTTATAAAGAGACTGGGCTTGTGATGAATGAGATTGATTTTGATAAAGATTATGATTTACTTGCAAGTAATCCTCGTATTATAAAAAAAGAAATATCGGCTAGAGATATGCTTGTTCGTATTGCAAAGCTTCAGTTTGAATCAGGATACCCTTATATTATGTATCAAACTTCATGTAATTTAAATCATCCATTAAAAGAGGTTGGACGTGTTAAGATGTCTAATCTTTGTACAGAAATTTTTCAGATTCAAACACCTTCTATTATTGGCAATTATGGTGAGGGGGATGTTATTGGATATGATGTTAGTTGTATTTTGGGTTCATTAAATATTGTTAATGTAATTAATAGTGATTTGGAATTTACTGTTGACTTGGCTATGAGAGCTTTGACATCTGTTGTTGACAAGGCTTGTATTAATAATGCTCCAAGTGTACGTAAAGCTAATGATGATTATCGTGCTGTTGGTCTTGGTGTTATGAATTTGCATGGTTTTTTAATTAAAAATAAAATTCCTTATGAGAGTGATGAGGCTTTGGATTTTGTTCGCACATTTTTTATGTTGTTAAATTTTTATTCTCTAAAGAGCAGCATGAATATAGCAAAAGAGAGAAATTCTGTTTTTAAAGATTTTAAACAGAGTGAATATTATAATGGTAATTATTTTAATATGTATCTTAATGAAGATTTCTCTCCAAGAAGTGAAGTTGTAAGGGAAATATTTGGCTGTCTTAAAATTCCTTCTAAGAGTGATTGGAACAATTTGAAAGGAGATATTCAACGATATGGACTTTACCATGCTTATAGATTAGCTGTAGCTCCAACTCAGAGTATATCTTATATTCAGAATGCAACAACATCTCTTATGCCTATTGTTGAGCCTGTTGAGGCTAGAGTTTATGGAAATTCTACAACTTATTATCCAATGCCATATCTTAGCAGAGAAAATGCTATTTTCTTTAAGTCTGCATATTATATGGATATGAGAAAATTAATTGATCTTGTAAGTGAAGCACAAAGACATGTTGATCAAGGAATTAGTACTTTGCTTTATGTTACAAATGAAACTAGTACTAGAGAACTTGTAAAACTTTATATTTATGCAAAGAATAAGGGGCTTAAAAGCTTGTATTATACGCGTAATAAAAATCTCTCAGTAAATGAGTGTATTCTTTGTGCAATATAGATGTTTAACTTTTTAAGTGTACTTTTAAGTTGAGGAGTATTATTAATGAGAAAGAATAGAGAAGCCATAAATTGGAATAGGCTTAATAATGGCTATACTAAGATGTTTTGGGATCAAAATATAAGACAATTTTGGGTAGATGAGGAGATTCCAATCTCTGATGATAAGTTGGTTTGGAATACATTGTCTGTTGATGAGAGAGATGTTTATGAAAAAGTTTTAGGTGGGCTTACATTATTAGACACAGAACAAGGTTCTGTTGGTATGCCACGTATAGCTTTAGCTATAGATAATCTAGATTATAAGCCAATTCTTGGATTTATGGGTGCTATGGAGCATATGCATGCTAAGAGCTATAGTAGCATTTTCTCAAGTCTTTCTAATATCGATCGCATAGATTATATATTTGATTGGGTTAAAACTTATAGAAATTATCAAGAAAAGTTAGAATTGATTTTGGATAAATATAATAACATACACGATAGAATGAGTTTATATCAAGCATTGTGTACTTCCGTATTTCTTGAGACATTTTTATTTTATTCAGGCTTTTTTTATCCATTGTATCTTGCAGGACAAGGTAAGATGGTTAATAGTGGTGAGATTATTAATTTAATATTGCGTGATGAATCTGTTCATGGTGTATTTGTGGGTCTTTTGGCTCAAGAAGAATTTGATAAAATGACAATGAAAGAACAAGCGCTTGCATATAAAGAGGTGTCATTAATTTTAGAAAAACTTTATTCTCTTGAGAGAGAATATACTAAAGAGCTTTATTCTTGTGTGGGACTTGAATCTGCTGTTGATGTTTTTGTAAGGTATAATGCTGATAAAGCATTGATGAATTTGGGTTTTGATACTAAATTTAATATTAAAGATACTGATGTTAATCCTTTGGTTTTAAATGGTCTTAGAACTGACACTAAAACCCATGATTTTTTCTCTACTAAAGGTAATGGTTATATAAAGCCCATGCGTGTTGAGCCTTTGCATGATGATGATTTTATGTGAATATTTTGATGATTCTATTGATTGTTTATATGAGTTTATATAAACAATTGCTTATTTTTTAAGGTTTTTGAATTTATTTTATTTTTTTCAATAGATTTAGCAATTTTTTTATTTTTCTGTCATTAAAAATCTCTTTAAAATGTTGTTTTTTTAAAGTTTTATTAATATATTAAAAAATAACAGCATTATATTTTATTTTTTAATAATATTTTAAAATTAAATTGATTTATCAATATAATTTTATTATATAATAATAGATATTAATATTGAATAATATTTTAAGTAATATTAATGTTTATATTTTAATTGATCTTGGGGAAGGGGGATTTTTTTGAAAAGAATGGCTTTAATGTTTAGTATGTGTGTTATGTCCCTTATTTTTGTTATATTAGCTTGTGATCCAATGGTGTTTATTAAAGAGATGGAGTCAAGGGATAGGGCTTATGCAATTTTGAAAGACACTGTATTGACATATAAAAAAAGAGTTATTAGTTTATTTGATGATTTTCAAAAATTAGGTTATGAATTTAATATTCCTTTTGAGAAATTTATTCCAGTTTTTTCTCTTCCAGATTCTCGTAATAATGTTTATGCTGCTTTTGAGTATGATGTTGCATCTCTAGAGAGATTGGTCAAGATTTGTGAAAAGTTTAATATCACTTCTGATATGACAGATGCAGATACAAAACTTATTTATGATTTGTTGTATCTTTTAAAAGAGATTGCAGAGCCAATTGATGAAATCATTAATGTACATCTGCGAGATGAATATTTAAGTAGAATTAGCACCACTAGGAGTGCAAGTTCTATTTCTGTAATTACCGTTGCTTTACGAGATTCAATAACTAAGGAGAGAGAACTTTTATTTAAGATTAAGGAACGAATATTGGCAATAGACCCAGCTGCTATAAAGCAAGTGATTGCGATACAGATAAGAGATATTCTTTATGATGGAAATATTAATGCAAATATTCGTTTTATAAAAGAAATGGCTAGAAGAATTTCAAGAGCAGTTAGATGATTTTAATTTGAATATTAAGAAAATTTAACTCTTTGATGTTTTATAAAGTCCTTTCAAGCACATGAGTGTGTGATTGAAGTACTTTGTCCTTTACTTTGTTGTTCTCCTTTAGTTTATATATGCCTAGAAGCATACTAGAATTTGTATCTTTTAGGTATTTTTTTAGATATATTGTTTCAGAATTCACATTCTAATTTTTTTCAAATTTTTTGTTCGTAAATATTGCAAAAATGTAATTTTTATTGTATAAAATATATTATCAAAATATAATGATTCTTATTTGAGATTCAAGGATTTTGAGAAATTTTTAAAAGGTGAGAAATTATATGAGAAAAAGTAATTTTATATTTTATGTGTTGTTGTTTGCTGTTATGTCTTGTAATTTAGATTCTAAAGTTGATTTAAGTCAGCTACAGGCTTCTTTGAAAACTTTAATGCCTCAAGATGATGGTTTTGTTGAGGATGATAAAAATTTAAATGATTTTAAAGTTTTATTACAAGAATATAAAGCTAAAGTTAAAGATGCAAAAGATAAGTTTGAAAAATCTGAGCATAAATTTGATTTTTGTAATAAAGTAGTTGAAGGTTTAGAGATAGAAAATGAGTTTAATGATGATTATGTTTATGCGGCAGTGGGTTATAATGTTGATGTTTTAAAACATATAGATGCTATTGTAAAGAAGTTTGATGCAGCATTTGTTCCTAAGCAAAATGTTGCTCAGAATGATGATAAAGATGATGATAAAAAGTATTTAATATCTGTTCATTTGTTATTAGATAATCTAAATTCAGATGCAAGATTTTTGAATTATTTTGTAAAGAAAAATTTTAGTGATGAGAATTTAGATAAACTTGCAAAAATAGAGGATGTTGAGAAATTTACTTCTTCTTTAAGGGAGTTTTTAGATTCAAAAGAAAAATTAATGTCTGCTCAAAATAAGCATATATTAGAGATTGATTTAAATAGCAGTAATGATGAAATTTTAGATCAATTGAATAAGATTAATGCTGGAAATTTTGTTGATAAAAATGAAGTTGAACGTTTTTTAGATAATGGGCAATATATTGAGGATGTCGTAAAAAATTTATAAATTAAAGGACCTTTATGGTCCTTTAATTGTTATTAAAGGTATAAGTGTATGTGTAAGTACAGTTTTGAATTAGATAATGTGTATTTTATAAATATTTTTTTGTTTTTTTGATGCATATGACTTGAATTTGGAAAAGGAGAATATTTATGAGAATAGTTTTTATTTTGTGTGTGCTCTTGAGCATATTTTCTTGCTATTCAGGGGATTTTGGACAAGTTGAGACTTTAACTAAGTTTGAAGTTGTTTTAAGAGAGCCTATCTATAGTCAGTTGTCGGATAAGGTGGCTAAGTATAAAATGTCATTAGCTGATAAAGGGATTAAGTTTCAAAAGGCTGATTATCAATTTGATATTCCTTTTTTTAAAGTATCTGCAGCTTTTGATAGTGAAAATGGAGATATACAAGATAGTATTTATGCAAGCCTTGGGTATGATTTTGGTGTTATTAAGATAGTAGAGATGTTATTTAGTAAATTGCGATTAGAAGATCCTCCTGCTGAGAATGAGGATACTGCTGTTGCTATTTATTTGTTGGATCTCTTAAAGGATACTACAGATTCAGTTAAAATAATATTGAATGAGTATTTAAATGAGGCGTTTTTTGCAAGACTTGGAAGGAGCAAAAAGGGGATAAATATTGTTTCTAAGATTGAATTGCTCTTGGATGATGTAATGAAGATGAGAAGGGATGTGATTTTAAAGATTATAAAATCGATGAATAAGATTCAATCAGAAATAAATAATGATCCAGATATACTCAGTAAACTTAGTGATATTTTTGACGAAAATGGAGATATTAAACGATCAGTTAATCTGATAAGTAATATATCTAATCAAATTGAAACATTGTCTAGTCAATTTGCTTAAATTGAGTTTAGATATTTATTAACAATATTTAATTTTTAAAATTAATTTAATCATATTTATATAATTATATTGATTAATATAATAGTTGTGTTATAATTTTTAATTGTCGAATTCCAATAATTCTTGGAGTTTTAAAAGATTGGTTAATAGAATATTGATTTTTTTAATTATTTTAAATAAAGGAGATATAGCGTGCAAAAAATGGGATTTAATGTTTTTAGTATTGTTGTTGCTTTAGGTTTGATATCTTGTAACCATTCAGATAGGACTGGTCTTGCAGGAGGAGAAGGAGGGGGGGGATATAGTTCTGATTGCAAGAGCAGTCTTCCTTTAAATGAATTGTTTGGCTCTGTTCATGGTGCAGGTTCTAAGAAAGGTTTTTCTGGAATATCAGACATATTATTGATATTAGAAAATTATAAAATGGATGATAGAAATCGCAAATTAAATTTGAAGAGGCTAGTTAAAAATATAGATGTTTTCAAATTTCCTTTTCATAAAATGCCTTTATTAAAAGATAGTATAGCTACACGTGATAATGTTATTGCTGCCTTGCAATATAAACGTAAACTTTTATATTCTTTGATAGATATATTAAAGATATTCAATTTAGATGATTCTAGTTCAAATGAAGCAATGCTTGCAAACAACTTTGTATTGCTTTTAGAGAAAGTATCAGATCTGACTTTGCAATTGATTTATGAAGATTTTGATGGAGCTTGCTTAGACAAACTTAAGAATTCTACAGACCGAGAATTAGTTTTTGTTATTTATAATCGTTTGATGAGTATTATGAAAATAAGAAAACTGCTTTTAAATTCATTTGAATTTATTATTAATGATCTTGTAGAAAATATGGAAAGTCTTAAAACTAAGTCTGTAGATAAAGAGTATGTTTTAAATACATTTAATAAACTTGTTGGAAGTGATAACGTACTTTTGAGTGTTTTTGAAGGTATGCAAGATCGTGTACGAAATCTTCGAGGTTTGTTAAAGGCCCTTTAAGTATTAAATTCAATATTGAAATAAATAGAAATTTGTTTATTATAAACAATTTATATTCTCTTTTGTGTTTTGCAATGCAGCTTACTTTAACTTATGTTATTGTGGTTGCATTTTTTACATATGTATTGTTTATTTTGGTTTTGTTGTGAGATAGATATTTGTGTATGAAATTATAATTTTCTTAAATTAATTTAATTATTTGTATATAAACATTATTTATTAGTATAATTATTGTTAATAGAAATAAACATTAATTTTTTATAAAAGGAGGTATATTTAAAAAGTCATATTTTAATATCTTTGTTATTTGGTTGATTATATTGATTACAAGTTATAAATTTAGGTGATTTAATTTTTAAATAAAATGCTTTCATTAGTAAATAGGTAGTTATATACCACAATATTATTCAAATTTTGTATAACTTGATGAATATTTAGCAATATTTAAGGTTTTCTTTAAATATAAACCTTACTAATTAATTCAACTTGATTTTTTGTTTCTCTTTTACATAATAAAAAATGTTATAAAGTTTTCTGTGGTAATGGTTGTTGGGTTATTAGAAAATATTTAGATAAAGAATTGACAATTTACAAATAAATAAGGAAGAAATTTATTTTCATAATAGATAGAAGTTTTTTATTTTTATCTTGAGTGTTTTTATTTGGTTTAGGAATTGTATTAGTGTTTTTGTATTTTATTACTTAAAGATAAGTGTTTTTAAGTAATCATATTTATATATGATAGAAATATTGATTTGCATGCATAGCGTATAAATAAGGCTTGTGTAATAAATTTATTTTTAATTTTTTAGGGAGAATGTATGAAAAATTTTAGCATGACATTGGTATGTGTATTATGTTTATTATTGATTTTGTTCATAATGTTTGGTTGGGATACAGGAGTTAAGTATCATTCAGAATTTCAGAGAGAATTAGAACGTTCAGGAATACGTCCCCTAAATCCAGGCGAGATAAAAGATTCATCTATCGAAGATGAAATTTCAAAATATGAGAGATCAACTGTGCAAGATGATAGCGATGAGATTTTGGATAATGAAAATTTGTTATCAGAGGTGCCAGATTCTTATAAAACTAGGGAACAAGCTTATGATGAACTTGAAAATAAAGTTAGAGAGCTTAAGAATGAGTTTTTAGATAGAAGTTTACGTTTTGCTAGTGGTAAGCATCAATTTAGTATGCCTTTTTTTGAACGATTTGCTAAATTTGATGGTGATGATAAAAAGGATATCGTTTATGCATCTTTGGGGTATGATGTTGATGTTATTAGAAAATTAGAAACGCTGATAAATAAGGTAGATCCAAATGTTCCATCTTATTTAAGTAGGCTAGATAAGGGAATTGCTTCTGGGTTATTGGATGTTTTATATAATGTTACTTATTATGTTAGAGAAGTTGTGATAAATAATCATTTAAATTTGTTTAATTTAGGTAATATTAAGACTAGTAGTTTAATAACAGCAGATGATATTGCTTCTATTAATGTTTTTATTGATACATTAATGCATATGAGGAGAAATTTAACATTGAAATTGGGTAGATATATTGTATTAGCAGAATCAAAAACAGATAAATTGGAGATGGAAGCTGTACTTAGAAAAATTATTGAGCAAAATGGAGATATTAGGAGATTAATTGCAAAAATAATGTTTATTTCACAATCAATTGGAAATTTGGTTAATGTGCAAACTAATCCTTAATATTTTAATAATAGCAGTATTTTAAGAAAAAGTCGTAGAGTATTTACTTTAAATGCAGCATCTTGTATAGGAATTTTGATTTTGTTATTATGATTTAATTTTTACTTGAGTTAAATATATTAGTTGTAGTAGTATTATTTTGTTTAACTTTTATGTAAGTGTTGCTTTATTATTATAAAAAAGGGGAATATATGAAGAGAGTTATTATGGTGTTTTTAAAGGTGAATATTGTATTTTTGTTTTTAATGATATTCATATCTTGTGTATCAGAATATGGGGGATTCTTAGATTCAGACGCAAGAAAAGTTTATAAGGCTTTTAAAAATAAGGTTGAGAATTATAGAATAACATTTTTATCAAGATCTGATAGTCTTATCAATTTTATTGATTCAAAAATTTCTTTTTTCTCTGATGATAAAGAAGCTTATTCAGATAAATTATTGTACTTTGATGAAGATACTACCAAACGTATTATTGTTGCTACATTGGGAGATGATGTGGGAGTTGTTCAAAGACTTATAGATATATTATCCACATTAGATTTACGTTTTAATAAGGATGTTGGTAATTTTAATGATGATGATGTTAATGTTGCTATTAGTTTTTTAAAAGAATTGGAATATGTTACAAAATACGGAATTATATTGTTAAATAGGCATTTAAGCAACGCAAATTTAGCTAAAATTAAAGACTATTTTAAGTTTGAAGAAGGTTTAGTGACTTTTATTAATAATATTATGTTTCATTTAGATTATTTTATGAAGGCAAGGGAAGAGTTAATCTCAGATATTAAGCATTTTGTTAATGAGGCAGCTGCAAGAAGAGGTGATAAATTGATGATGGTAAGTTATTTAAAGAGTTTAGTTTATGATGGTATTTTGTCAAATAAAATTTTGATTGGCATTGTAGATAATGTATTGAAAATTGAAGACAAACTGAATGAGATATTGAAATCATAATTTTAATTTGAAAAATTTTATTTTTTAAAGTCAATTCCATTTTATGTTTAATATAAACTTAATAGTAAAAAATTTTTTTCAATAAATTAGTTATATTGTTATTATATTGTATTGTTTTTACAATGTGATTGATAGTATAATGTATGCGTTCTAATAATAGATAGCTTGCACAAAGGAGTAGAAATATATGGATTTAAGGGAGCAAAATTTTGATGAGCTTAAAGGAATATTGATTGGTTTTAGAGAAGAACTTGAGAATGAACGTTATGCATTTATGTCTAAACAGTCTCAATTGGATATTAATTTTAAGGGGGTATTAGATGATATTATTTATTATCAATCAGATAGAGATAAAATTTATACTATGTTAGGATATGATGTTGAAATTATTGGTAGATTAGGTGTGATTTTTAGTAAATTGAATTTTAAACATGTCTATGATAGAGACACAAGACTTGTTATGAATTTATTAAATGGTTTAATGCGAGTCGCACATTCAATTCAGACTCTCTTTAAAGATATTTTTAATCAAACGAAATTGGATTTGCTTCAGTTAAGAGATGTTGAGGATATTAAAAAAATTGTTATTTATCTAGAACAGTTTATAGAAATAATAAAAGATTTGATGTTGCAAGTTAAGGCTATCATTGTGTCTGTTGCATCAAAAATTAATGAAGATAGCATATTAAAAGAGTTGAGTAGAGTGGTTGCTAAGTTAGATTCAAAATTTAATAAAGGTGTTCGTAATATTCATTATCTTTTATTTGATATTATAGAGTTAGTTGATTTTTTGTAAAAGTAGTAAATTAAAATGATATTGGATATTGTATTTTTTGTTTTGAATATGAAATTAAAAAATTTTAAATAATATTTGTTTGTTAATTCAATTTAATTAATTGATGTTTATGTAATGTATACTGTAAGTAGTGTGTATTTATGTTGGTAAATAGTGTTATGAAAGGAGTAATGTATGGATGAAATGAAATCTTCTTTTGGTATTTTAAGTAACGTATTGATGAAATTTAAGCAAGAGCTTGAAAGTGATCGCGTTGCATTTTTTGCCAAAGAAGAGAGGATAAGTATTAATTTTAAAGGGGTTTTAAATGACATTTATTATCCTTCAGATTTGGATGAGGTTTATGAAGCATTAAGATATGATGTTGAGATTATTCTTAGTTTGGGCAGAGTGTTTCAAATATTGAATTTTAAGAATATGGGGGACAGAGATACAAGAATTATTACTAATTTGCTAAATGGTTTAATGTACATTGCTCATTCAATCCAAATTTTTTTTGAAGATGTTTTAAGTAAAGCTAAATTAGAAATGCTTAAATTTAGAGATGAAGATGATCTTAAAAAAATTATTAAGTATTTAGTTCAATTTATAGATGCTGTTAAAGATTTAATGTCTAAGTTTAGAGATGTTATTGTTGTTATTGCATCAAAGACCAATGAGGATGATATATTAAATGAACTAGAGAAAGTTATAGCTAGTTCAGATTCAAATTTTAATAAGGAAATGCGCAATATCCATTATATTTTATTTGATATTGTAGAGTTGGTTGATCTTTTATAGTTGGTTTTATGTTTTAAATTTAGGTATTTTTAATCTATATATTTATATATATAGTAATTTGACATGTTGCTATAGATTATATTACTATTTGTTAAAATATTGATAATATTAGGGGAGAAATTTATGAGAAGGTTTTGTATTTTCTTGTGTGTGTTAAATTTTATTTTAGGGTGCAGATCTGATGCTGTTTTGAATGATGGAAAGAAGATTAATAATGATAAAGAAGCATTTTCAACATTTGAATTGATTCCATTTTTTAGAAGTTCAGTAAGTAGAGCCTATCATGATTTAGAATCTCTAGTTTCTTTTTTTAAATTTTTGGTTGATAATGAATATATAAATAGTGGTTTGAGTAAGAGTTCTATTTCTGTTATTGATCAATATAGTAAGTATATTGTTAAAGAGTTGTCATGTTATGGTAAGATGTCAACTATTCAAAAGGGATACTTGGAATTTGATACTTATTGTGGTGGGGTTAACAAGAGTCACAATATTTATATGGTTTTAGGATATGATCTTGATTGCATTAATGCATTAAGAGAGATACTTCATACATTAAATGTGGGATTAACCTTTGTTGATATACCTCTCTCAAAGAGAAATATAGATAATGTGGATGTAAGAATTGCATCTCTTTTATTATTTAATTTAGAGCAACTTGCGTATCATATTGATTTTGTTGTTAATATCTTTAGTGATGAAGTGTTAGAAAAAATTAAGATGAATAATGAGATTACAGTGGAAAATGTTTCGAGTATTACCAATGTGTTATTATTATTTATGCAATTAAGAGATGAATTGATAGTGGATTTTAAAAATGTTATAAATAGTGCAGCAAAGTTAAAACGTTACAGAAGGTTGATGGAGGCTGAACTTGGTAAGATTATTAAAGATGGAAAGATTAAGAAAAAAATTGCTGATAGTGCTGATTTTGCAAAAACTATTCAAGAATTAGTTATTGCAATTGTTAAGGATTTGCCCAAGGTAGATATGTATATAAATGCAAGGAGAATATAATTGTTTATGCAAATATATAATTATTGAATCATTATAATTTTTAAATTTTATTGTTGAAATTTGTGTATATATGTTTATATATTTATATATGAAAAAGGGAATATTTATGAGAAGAATTAATATTATATTATGTATATTATTCATCTTATCTTGTAGTGAAAAGAATGTTGATAAGTCAAGTGAAAATGTGAAAGATTCAGATGATAAAGATGTATGTGCTAATTTATCATTTATAAGGCTTGTAGCCATTGAGCCTCGTTATGTGACTTTTTATAAGATTCATAGGTTAGTCAAAGAGTATAGAGATAAACTTCATGGTAGGACATTTAAATTAAAAGAGGGCGAGTCTAAGCCTGAATTTAAGTTTCCCTTATCAAAGATATTTCCAGTCTATAGTGATGCAAATTTTATTTTTGAAAGTTTAAACTATAATGTTAAAGCGATTTATGGTTTGGAATATGTGTTTCATGCATTAATATTGCCGACCTATAGTAGTATTTTGGGAGATGTGTCGCGTTTGTCTATTTTTTTATCTTATTTAGACGAGAATTCAAAAGTTTTAAAAAGGCTTGTTAATGATGATTTTAATGATGAAACTTTAGAGCGACTTAAGACCACGAAGACAGATAGAGAGCTTGCTTTAATTTATTATTATTTAGTTGGTTTTATAAATAAAAAAGCAAGTTTGGATCGCAATCTTGAAACGATATTAGTTAAGTTGGTAACTGAAGGTGCTGGTAGAGAGGCTGTGTTGCAAATTTTTAATAATAGTATTGTGAATATTTTTTCAAAATTGCCTGAAGGAGAATTAGTGGTAAGCATACCAAATACTAGACTTATTAGAGATTTTGAAGACCTAAAAAGTGGACCATTAACTATAATTAAATGTTTGATTAAATAAATATGATGTACTCTTTACTACAGGTATTTTCTTTAATTATCAAACTTATTTAATAACATTTGAAATTTTATAATAATAAGTAATCTTTAAGTATTTTGACATGAGAGAGACTATTTTTTGTTTACATGTTGATTAATATTTTAGTTTTTATTTGTCTTAATATTATTAACTTAGAGTGATTTTGATTCATTTGATAAGAATGTTTGAAAGTTGTGATGCGATTTATAACATTTTCTTGAATAAATATAATTATATTATATAATAATAAGTATTAAATTGTATTGATATGATTAAATATTGAATTTAAAAATATGTAATCTTAAGGAAGGAGAAGTATATGAAAGTATTAGGTTTAATATTTTATTTGTTGTGTGTAATATATATGAGTTCTTGTAGATATTGGCCTTTAGAGGAGAGAATGGCGAGAGACTTTAACCAAAAAGATGAGGTTGGTGGTACACGTAATTTAAGAAATTTGGGTAAATTAAATCAGTCAGCAGTGACAAATCTGTCATTTATAGATTCAGATTTATGGGATGAAATCTTTAATTATCCGGAAGATAGTGTTAAGAATAGTGATTATGGGGAGCAAATAGTATTTCCAGAAAATGAATTTGATTTTCCGTTAGATGTAGAAAAACAACAGAGAATAGATGATTTTCAAGTCAATGATGCTAGAGAGGAGACTAATGATAGAGATGAAATTGATAAAGATAATTTAGAGAAGAGAGACAGGGGTTCTGGAAGTAAAATTTTAGAAGGAAGGGAAGTTGAATTTAGAGATAATGTTGAGAATGATGATGGCGATTTGGGTGGTGAGAGAAAAGTTTATGATTATCTTTTGGAGAAAGTACAAACTTATAGTGCAAAGCTTTTAAATGAACGTGATCACTTTTATTTAACTAAATTATTCTCTAATATTCCTTTTGATAAAATCTCTTCAGATTTTAGTTCTGAGGAAAAGCAGGATAAAGTTTATGCAGGATTAGGATATAATGTTGGTCTTATTGAAAGATTGGGTACTTTATTTGATAAGTTATTGTTAACAAATATTTCTAATGGAATTTTAGAGGTCTTTGATGATGTGTTATCAGTTTTAACTGAACTATCACAATATCCCAAAGATTCTTTAGAGCTTTTAAATGAAGAAATTCTGGCAAATATTAGAGAACAAGATATTGACATTAAGCGTATTAGTGATGCTTTGGATAATATTGTTCAAGTAAAAGAAGAACTTGTTGAGGATATTAGGAATAATATAGAATCGTTGGGCTCTATTGATGATGAGAGTGAGATAATATCTTTATTAAAAGAGGATTTTGGAAGGGGTAAATATAAGCTGAAAATTAGTGCTTTAAGAGAGGTTGCTATGTTAATTTCAAATTTGGTTGTAAATATTAAACATTAAATGGGCTATAAGCCCATTTAATGTTTTTGTTTATTATTTTGTTATTTTATTATTTGCGGAATATTAAAAAATTTTCTTTAGTTTTTTGCATTAAAAGTTATAGTATTCCTTGAATTTTGATGAAATTATGCATAGATTAAATTATTACAATATTATATTGTATATAAATATATATTATATATCTTATTATATTGGTTACTATATAGTATATTAATTGTAATAGGGAGAAGAAACGTATGAAATTATTTGGTTTATTGACAGGGACTCTGGTTTATAGTGTGGGAAGTATTGCAAAAAATCGACCTGTTAGAAAGGTATTTGATTTAAAACGTAATACAAGTAGTGGTAATGTACGTGTGCAAGGGTCTTTTAATATTAGTGATAAAGAGCAGATTTTTTATACTCTAAAGACAAGAGTGATTGCTTACAGAGAAGAAATTAATGGTTTACATTCGCAATTTAATTTAAGTGAATTGTTGTTAAATATTCCTTTTAAAAAAATCTCACCAGATTTTGCCGATTCGGATAAGCAGTATAAAATTTATTCTAGTTTGGGATATGATATTGAGATTATTAAACAATTAGGAAATGTATTAAATAAGCTTGATTTTAATAGTCCGCATTTCATTAATATTGATGCTGATGTTGCTTATAAATTATTAAGCTTTTTAAGTAATATTACAGATTATGCTAAAACACTTGTTAATTATTATTTAAGTGATGAAACTTTACTCCATATTAAATCTAGCAAAGATAAATCGCGAATTACTGAGATTTATAATCATTTGGAAGACTTTATTACTTTAAGGGAAAATTGTATGTCTAAAATTAAGTTACAAGTAGCATACTTAGAATCAAAAATTACTAGAGAGTCCGTATTGACAGGGATGAAGGAAATGGTTGCTTATGAGGGTGAAATTGGGCAGGATATAAATTTAATGAGTAATATTGCAATTACAATTTGGAGTCTTAGTTAAAACGTTGGTTTATTGATGTTTAAAATTAAAATTTATTAAATATAATTTATATGTAAATGAATAGTGTGTATATAATAAAGTTTATTTATTATTCTATTAATTTTTAATTTTGTTTATTATTATTTAATAATCTCATACTTATTATTTTTTTGTAATATATGTTATATTATAAATGATGCTATATTATATTAATTACAATATGATAATAAGCTTAAATAAAAGGGGGGTGATTTATGAGAGTAATGGGAATGTATTTTTTGTTTTGCTTGATTATGATATCTTGTAGTAACGATCTTTTAGAGGATTTAAGAAAAAACCCGAAGTTGGAGGGGCAATTGAATGTTGGAGGTAGAGCTGTTTATGTTTTGGGGAAATTGGATAATAGGGGTAGTGTTGGTAAAGCAGGTAGTACAGTTGATGGGTCAACAAATGGTGGCAGTCCTGGTCCAGTGGAAGTGACGATTAATGGTTCAGAACAAGGCTTAATGGATGAGCTTTATAATATGCTTTTAAATAAAACGGCGGGTTATAAAGCTAAACTTGTAGATGAGGCTTCTCAAAGTAATATGTCTCGTAATCCATATAATATTCCTTTTAGTAAAATAGATTTACGATATGATGATTTAAAACGACAATCAGATTTTTATGCTGGATTAGGATATGATGTTCAGGCTATTAATGATCTGAGTTTTATATTCAGTAATTTGAATTTAGAAAAAGAAATGCCCTCGGATGACAGATCTACTAAAGGTAAAAATGATGAGTGGATGCTTGCTTATAACTTGCTTGTTCTTGTGTGGCAAGTTGGGTATTATTCTGAAAAATTTATGAGTTATTTAGATAGTGCAAGCCTTAATAAATTTTATAGGGATAAAAATAAAGAAAAGCTTTTGTCAATTAGTAAGTGTTTCGATGAGTTTGTTAAAGTTAGATCTCATGCTGTAGAGACTATAAAAAAAGAATTGGCATTATTAAAATCATTAGTGAAGAGAGAAGAATTTTTAGATAGAATGAAAGCAACACTTGGTTTAGTTGACGGTTATGAGAACACTATTCAGTCAGTATCTTATGAAATCGTCTCATTAGAAGGACAATTATTAAGATTGAAGAATAGTTAAATTAAAGAAAAATCTTGAGATTTTTAATTGGAATCCCAAGATTTTTTTTAAATTTATAATTAAATCTCAAATAACAAAAAGTAAAAAAATATTAGCAAAATTTTCTTCTTTTTATATAAATCATTTAGTAAATATCATTATATTGCGTTATATTGAGTGGTAAATATTGGTTGGTGTAAACGCTAAGGGAAAGGAGAAGTTTATGCAAGGATTGGGTATAATTTTATATGCATTTGGTATGATATCTTGTAAGCAACTTAAATTGTCAGAAATTACCAGTTTTTTAGATATGCATCAATCAAAAGATAATTTAAAAAATTATTCACTTGAAAAAACACTTAATCAAACAGATTTAAAGGATCAAAAATCTTCAGTTTTGGGTGAAGTAAAACTTGAATCAAAAGAGATTGTATCAAAAGACAGCGATTCAACCAAAGTTATTGCAGAATCTCTAGATTTAAGTAAGAAGGTTTTAGAGAAGGATGTTTCAGATAAAAAAGTTGGGGATAGAGTGTTTGGAGATAATAAATCTGCAAACAATAAAAAGAGTGATGCTAAGAAACTTGAAAGTAAAAGTAAGTTTAGATCAAATTTAAAGATTGATGGAAAAGTAAAGTTATTAATTCCTAAAAAAACAGCACAAGAAGTGTATGCTGCATTTGAATCTAGAGTATTAAAGTATAAATCAAAACTTATACATGAACGCAGACGATTTAATCCAAGGCATTATTCGTTAAGTATTCCTTTTAAAAAGGTGTCACCAATTTTTACTTCTGCAGAGCAACAAGCAGATATTTATGCTGCTTTGGGGAGTGATGTTAAAGTTATTACGGGACTAGAGAGAATATTAAATAATTTGGATTTAAAAGATCCTGCTCTTTATTCTTATGGTGATACAAAAGTTGCAGCTCATTTATTTAATCTATTATTAAATATTTCAAATTATACAAGAAAACTTGTCAATAATCATTTAAATACTGCAAATTTAGATCGAATTAAGAATAGTAAGAGCGTGGAAGATATAATTGCACTTAATGATCTCTTAGAAAAATTTATGATAGAGAGAGACAATGCAGTAAAGATAATTCAAGAACAAATACTCTCATTAGCATCGAAAGATAAAAAAGAAGTGTTGAGTGGGTTAAAACAAACTATTGGGCTTGAGAATAATTCTAGTAGAGAGATTCAGCATGCATCTTATTCTATTATAGGAATGGTGACTCGCATAGCATATTTAGTAAAATAATTTTTCAATATCCTATATAAATAATGGCTACTTCTAATTTAGAGGTAGCTATTATTTAATTAAGTTTATGAGTAATTTTTATTTATTAAAATTTACAATTAATTATATTTTTTAAAATAAGTATCCTGTTGTTTGTTTTTTTGATATATATTGTCTTTTGTATTAGATTAATATCTATAAAATTTATTTTTTTAAAGTTTAAATTGATTATTATTTGTGATAATACTTTATATTGTAATTAATATTAAAACTTATTAATTATTATAGTATTACTATTATTATTATTATCATGTAATTTTAAAAAAGGAGAATTGTGTGAAACAAATAGGTGTTTTGTTATTTATAATATGTGTACTGTATGTGTTATGTATACTCAGTATTTTGTCTTGTAAGCAGGATATTGCTGAGAACTTGCAACAAGATGACATATTGAGATTAAACAAAATTAATTTAAATTCAACTAACAATAAAAGGCACTCTTATTGGCTATCTTGAAATTAAAATATAAGACATTTATTTAAATATTATAAAGTTTGAAATTCTATTTTGATTTCTATTTTGAGTATATCTATTAATATTTTATTTGTTTATATTGAGAGTCTGATATTAAAGATAGGCTAATTGATCATTATGTATATTAATGTAATATATCCCAATTAATTGATTAATCAATTAATTGGGTATTTTAATATTGATTATAGTAAGAAATATGCATAAATATCATTTAATATATTGTTTTAATTATTTTGATAATTTGTGTTATAATGATTATAAACTAATACTTCTTATTGTTTTAAACTGATTATACTTAGATAATAAGTATTGATATATTAATGTTCTATTAATGTATTTTTAGTTATATAGGAGAAGTGAGGAGTGGTTGAATGAAATTTATATGTATGATAATGAGTATTACATTTGGTGTTTTGTTATTTATGGGTTGTGATGCTACAGGCCCTTCAGGTCCAATGGGGCTTGCAGGAGGTGATGGGGTTGATGGGAAACCGGGTAAGGCTGGACGAGGTGATCTTGCGATTTTGTATATGAATTTTTTTAATCTGAGTAGGTCATATAATGCTAATAAAGAAAAATTTGATCCTGCAGTTAATAATTTTGATGCTGAAGCTTTTTTTTCTCATAGTGTATTTGAAGATAAATTTTCGGATAGTAATGTTGAGAAAAGACATGATTTTTATGCTAGCTTAAAATATAACATTGAGGATATTAAGGTAGTAGAAAAAGTTGTAGAGATATTGGTGAGTAGTAAGGATGAAATAATTAGTAGTAATGCTTTACATCTATTGAATGTTTTAGTTGATAGTGCTCAATATGTAAAATCAGTTTTGTCTGCATTGGAACTTAATTTGGGTGTATTAAATGAAATCGATGATGTTGCAGGTATTAGCGACCTTAATATTATGTTAATGATGATGTGGACGGGGAGAGAAAAGGTAATAGATGATATTAGATTTTTGTTTAGTATGTTAAAGGGACATATCAGTGTTGAAAATCCAAATATGCGTAATATTATGGATTCATTAAATGTAATTATTACTAAATCAGGAAATATTTATAAACAAGTTAATTTAGGTTTTGATAGTTTGGCTAGTTTAAAAGATGCAATTTTAAATAAAATAAGAAATTTAACACTAAGAGTTTAGTTTTTATAGATTCTTAAAATGGGAGTTTTGATGAAAAGAATGTATGTATTAATATGTGTTGTAAATTTTTTAGTGATATTGGGATGTGTTGGGCCTACTGGGATACAGGGTCTTAGGGGTCCTGATGGAAGAGATGGAGAGAAGGGACAGGATTATCATGGTGATGTTGAATTGTTAATGTCAACCTTTTTAATCCTTAAGAGTTCTTATAATTATAATCTTGGTGATGTTGCAAAAATTAAAGATTCTATTGAAAAGTCTTCTATATTTTCACATGTTGTATTTGAGGATAAATTTCAATCAGATAAAAATAAAGATTATATTTGTATTGCAGTAAAGAGTAATGAATTAGTTTTTGAGGATGTATTGAAGATTTTACGATTATTAGTAGGAGGTCGTAGTTCTACTTCTCAAGATCATAATGTTGCTAAAAAATTTTTGAATGTTCTAATAGATAGTGCCAGCTATATTGATGAGGTTATAAACTTAGATTTATTTACCCCTGATTTTAACTTAGATAGGTTGCGCAATTTTGACAAGTCTATTGTTTTTGAACTTAATTTTCTTTTGATAGGAATGTTAGACTTAAGAGAAAGTATTGTTAATGATATTAAAATATTACTTAAAAATCCAAATATTTCAAAATTGGGTTCATCAAGTCCTTCAAATCTTAAAGTTGAGTTAGCCCCGATTATTGATATTGGTGGTGATATTTATGAAAAAATTTATGGAAATAATTATAGCTTGCAAAGTTTGAAAGATCAAATTATTAAAATCAATACCAGTGTCTAGTATGTTGAGGATGTAAAAGGGGTTTTTATGAAAAAAATGTATGCAGTAATTTTTATTTTAATGTTGTTAGTATTTGGATGTAAAACAGGAGAACGTGGTATAGCTGGATTTCTGGGTCATCATGGTAAAGATGGACTTAGTGGTCATGATGGAAGGAGTGATGTTGAGTTGCTTAAAGCAAATTACTTCAAATTTAAAAGAATGTGTCATGCCAATTATGAGTCATTTAAGTTACAAAAGAAAGATTTTGATAAAGAAATTCCATTTGACAATATTATATTTGATAATGAATTTAAAACTGACAGCCAAAGAAATAGTATTTATGCTAGTTTAGATTATAATGTTGAAGATATTGAGATTTTAAAAAATCTAATAGCTAGATTATTGGAATTTATTGATGAGGATAAGAAACAAAATATTAAAGCTTTATTATTTTCTTTAAGAGATATTGACCAATATGTTTCTGATGTTATAACAGCAAGTGATGTTGTTATTAATGATTTTAATCTTGCTAATATTAAGAAAGGGAATAATATGGATATTGTTAGTTCACTTAATGCTATGTTTAGTGAACTATCATATAGAAGGACAAGTGTAATTAAAGATATTAGAAATATTTTTAGTCGCGTAAAAAAATTTATGGAAGTTGCTTCTGCTGATCGTATATCAAGTATTAATGGTAATATAAGGACCATTGGTTCGAATACAGGAATTATTTATAAAAAAATTCATGTGGGTGATGAGAGTCTTTTAGGGCTAAGAAATGATATTATAAAAGAATTGGAGGAATTAAAAAGAACATTATGGTTAAAATGAATTTTAATTATAGTAAATTGTTATTCTTTGATTCTAGATGTATTTATATATTTGGTATATTCTCTTTAGAAGTAGTATAATTACATTTAGTGGCTTTTCTATATGAGTTATACGAAATGCTGAGAAGGAGGGTATTTAATGATAAAGATTTACGTATTAATTTTTATGTTTTATGCCCTAGATTTATTTTTGGCGTGTAGGGTACATAATGATTCGTCGGATGATGTTGTTGTGATGAATTTTGATGATTTATCACAAATTGGCAGCACGTCAGCTCCATCACAATTACCTCCGATTAGAGATAAATATCCTCAAGCAAATGTGGCTTATGATAAATTAATGAAAAGTTTATATGCTCTTAAGGCTTCTTATAGTGAAAATCGTGATGCTTTTTTGCCAGTTAAATTGCAATTTGACAATGGTATTTTTGGCAGACATAATATGGATTTTAGTGGTGATGAGTCAAAAGATGATGTTTATAGTAGTTTAAAGTATGATTCTTTGAGTATTGCAAATTTGAAAAAAGTGATAGAAACTTTAATATCTGCTAATCATGAAGATATTGTTTTAATGTTGTTGTACCGCTTGAGAGCTAGTTCTATCTATATAAGAGAAGTTATAGATGAAAATTATGGAATTTTTAGTCAGGATAATTTGAGTATGATGCGATGTAGTAATAATATAGCAGGTATTAATTTAATTAAGTCTTATTTGGATGAAATGCTGAAACTGCGAAATACTATTGTGAACGAAATTAAAAATATGCTAGATGGTGCAGTAGATGTTATAAATGATAATGATAAATTTTTACTTAAGTTAAATTTAGTTACTGATTCTCAAGGATATATTAGAGAAATGATTAATGGTTTAAAAAGTCTTAGATATTTAAGAATTGAAGTTGAAAAAGAACTTGATAATTTAAAATTGTATTTATTAATGTCAAAATAATTATTTTTTTTAATGTTTTTTTAAAGTTATGTATTTGATATTACTCTTTTAGTTAAAAGAGATTAACGCCTTTAATTAAATTAAAAATATTTATTATTATTAATTTAATCTTTATTAATTAATAATAATGAAATATAATGTTTCAATGTATTTCATTACATATGTCATGGCATTGTTTTGTAGTATTTCTATATTAAAAGGAGCTATTTTGATGAAAATAATATGTCGAATATTTTGTATTTTGAGTTGCTTTATGATAATAGGGTGTTCATTTGATGGGCAGTTATCACGTGATGCAAGTGGTGAAATTTACCCATATTTGAGGTATGCTAAGGGTAATAAGGGATCTGGTGCTTTATCAAGTTTTGGTGTAGATATAATATTGCAAAAGCAAGGCAATAAAGGTTCTCTAGCTTATTCTAACTTACTTCAAAGCATTAACAATATCAAAAAGACATTAAAGTTTGATTGTGTGGAGTTTGATGAATCTCAGTTTGATGATATGTTTCAAGTTTGTTCTTCGTATAGTGATAAAATTAAGTATGATCTAAAAGTTAAAAGAGAAATTTATGCTAGTTTAAATTATGATGTTAATTCTTTAAATAATTTAAAGACAATAGTAAAAAGTTTGGTAAAGTCGGGTGAAAAGAATGGTTGTGATTTAGTTGTTACTTTACTTAGGTACTTAAGTTTTAGTACTCAATATGTAAGTGAAATTGTAGATGAGAAAGGGTTTATTTTCAATGTAGCTAATCTAAATATATTGAAAAGTAGAAATAATTTAGATGGTTTAAGAGATCTTAAATCTAAATTGGATACTGTTTTGTTGCAACATAATGCTTTAGTAAATAAATTAAATGCAATTTTGCAACGTTCAGTGGGAATATATTCTGATGCAGCAGATCCTCAGAGTAAGGCTAGCGCGATAAGCATTTATCTTAGCAATATGATTAGTAGGGATAGTGATATTTATACTAGGATTTTTGATCCTGTTGATTCTACAGCTGCTACTGGTGATAGATTAAGTTTACAAAGCTTAAAAGCTGTAATTATGAATAAAGTGAATGAATTGATCAAATAGTTTTATATGTATTTTCTTTACTAATTTAATGTTTAAGTATTTATTGTGTTTATATAAGATTAGTGGGTGTTATTTTGAATGTTAATTTTTTGTTATTAATTTTTTAGTTTTGTTATTCTTGAGTAGAGAGATGTTATAATTAACTAAGCTTTAATAAGGGGAATATATGTCAAGAATAGGTATGGGAGTATTTATAATTGTTGCTTTAAATTTGTTCATTAGTTGTTCAGCTGTTAGAAAAGATAATTTTGGTGATGTACATAAAGTTGTTCTTTCAAAACATTTAGATAATTTTGATCTACTAAATTTAGATTCATATACAACAGAAGGTTTAGATCTATATAGAGATCTTCCAGTACCAATAACACCTTATGAATCATTAAAAAGAAAAGTTCAAGAATTTAGGATTTCATTAGATGTTGGTTCTAAAGGTTTTGATAAATCCAAATTTGATGGCATGTTTAATGGTTTTAATAATTATTTTAAAGATGATTATTCTAGAAATTGTGTTTATATTGCTATGAAATATAATGTGGCATATCTTGACAAAGTAAAGAGGATTGTAGATAAATTGGTGTCTTTTAAGATTGATGATCCTAAAATGGTTTTTAAATATCAAAATACAGCTTTGGATTTTTTAATAGTTTTACAAGATATTGGGATATGTGCTTTGGATGTTGTAGAAGAGAATGGTGAAATTTTGAGTAACTCTAATTTAGATATGTTGCAGGAGGATAATGACTTAGATTCTATTAATTCTATTAGTGTTGCTTTAGATAACTTGTTTAAACAAAAGGAATATGTTTTTAATTTATTGATAGATAATATAGAAAATATCGTGAATTTAAAAAAAATTGCCTCCATTAAATATGAATTGGATCTTATTACTGGTAATAATGGAGATATTTTTAATAAAGTTGAGCATAAGAGTGGTTTGTTGGGTTTTAAAGAAATAATTAAAGAAAAAATTGTTGATCTGAAGGAGCAAAGAGCTCGTAAGGCCCGTATTTATTCAAAATTAAAAGGAGATTCAGATAAACAAAAATCAAAGAAATAAAATTAATAATATAAAAAGTAATTAATTAAAAGGTTGATCTGTAAATTATTTATTTCATATACATATATCATTAATATGTATACAATCTTTATTAATTCTTTTATATCTTTATTGTCAATATATTAACTTACGTTGTAGGTAAGTTGATATGTTTTAATAGTTTTATTTTTATGAAAAATTTTTTTGATTTTTTGATTATTTTTTAATTTTTATTAAATTTTATTAAAATATTAAAAAATAATATAATAAAATAAACAATTTATATTATTATTGTGGTTTATTACATCGAGAGTAAAGGTTAATAAACATAAAAAATATATTATGTATATAGGAGTATATTTAATGAATTTAATATATAAAATAATATTTATAGTAAGTGTGTTATTTGTATGTTCTTGTAAACAGAATGGTGAACAACCTGAAGAAGTTATTAATCAGAATGGTAAAGGACCTCAAGAAGTTATTAATCAGAATGGTAAAGGACCTGAAGAAGTTATTAATCAGAATGGTGAAGGACCTCAAGAAGTTATTAATCAGAATGGTAAAGGACCTGAAGAAGTTATTAATCAGAATGGTGAACAACCTAATCAAGCTATAAGTGGTGATTTTACGGAAGCTTATGTTGTATTGCTTACTAGTTATAATAGATTTAAAAGTTTAATTGATAGGCCAAAAGGATTTAGTCATTCCTTTTTTTATGATATGAAGAAATTATTTGGTGCTGATGTTGAACAATATGCTCAAAATAATTTTTATGCTAGTTTAGGGTTTGATGCTGTTGCTATTGATAATTTAAAACATATAATAACTACTTTTAATCTTAATAAATATTATTATGATACAGAGGTTGGTAATTCGTTTGTTCATAGGTTAAGACAGTTTAGTCTAAAGCTTATTGTTCCGATTGATAAATTGCTTCAGGAAAATAATAATATAGGTGTTCTTAAGGATAGTAGTAATATGGAAGGTTTAAAGGGGCTTGCTGTGATGTTAGATGATGTGTGTGTCAAATGGGGTATGTTTGTAGAGCAAGTAAAAAATACAATCAATGAAGCAGCAAATTTAACCGTTAAAAATGATGTTATAAATAAATTAGAAATTTTGAATAAGTTGGAGATTGATAATCCTAATCAAAAATGTGTTGATGCTCAAGGTATTAATAATAATAAGCTTTGTGATCTTAAGCATGAATTGTTGCGGTTGTTTATTCCTATTAAAGACAAGGTATTAGAGTTGGTAAGGGCTGTAGGTAAGGAGTAGGGATTTGATATCTTTTGATGTTATTGATAAAAAAATTAATAATTAAATAGAGAAAGATTAATTATTAGTTAAGTCCACAAATATGTGGACTTTTTTATTTTTCGAATTGTTTGTGACTTGTTGCTTTTATGCATACCACATTAACTATGTTAAGTTTGTTAATATTAATAACTTAGATGCAATATGCATATGAGCTCAGAAGCACATTGAATATAAAACTTATGGTGCTGGATTTATTTCGTTAAGTAATTCTTGCACTTGATTTATCACTTGAGAACATAATCTCTTAAATTGATTTTTTAGTTCGCAAAGTTTAGGATCACTGTTTTCCTGGTCACTGCATACTTGATCGTCTTTAAGAGTCTCTAGTGTGAGGAGTGGTTTTAATTCCTCAATAATATTATCTTTGCTGTTCTGTTGTGCAGCCTTCTCAATTATGTTTTGTATTGATTTCACAATTTTTTGCCATTGTGAATGCATATCATCTAACATCTTTTTAAGCGAGTTAATACCTTGTATATTTTGGCTTTGTTTTAGTTGTGCTAATTTACCCTTTCCAAATTCCTTGTCATCTTTTAATATTATATTAATAGAATGTTTTGCAATATCACTTAATTTATAAATTAAAGGCTTAGCGTTTTGTTCTTGCATATACTCCTCTTTATTGGTAATTGAAGAATGTAGTACTATTTTTTTTAAATTTTCTAAAGAATGAGTATTTCCAGATATGCTATAGGTAACTTTATCTTGAACATCTTGAATATGAACCTTGTGACTGTCCTTAGTAAATTTTTTGTTAATCTCATCAAATAGTGAAGATATATCAAATCCTTCGTCTTTATGATGATATAATTTTTCAAGCTCATTAAAGCTAGCAGTTAATGCATCATAAGCTACTTCTTCTGGTGTTTTGACTTGAGTTTCTGGTGTTTTGACTTGATCCGTTGGTATTTCTCCTTGATCTGTTGGTGTTGAGCTTGAGTGACTAAATGGAGCATTGTCTCTAGCATCATCTGTAGGTTGTTGCGTGTTTTGACTACAGCAATATATAAGAAATGCACTTAGTATAAATATTATTTTATATATTAATTTCATTAAATATCCTCCGTTATTTTTTAAAAATTGAATTTTTACATTATATATTGCAAAAGTATTACAAATATATAATTAACTGTATTATTTTACATTGTTAATAGTATATACATTATTGTAATAAAAATCAAAAAAAATATATTATTAATTAAGTTTAGTAATTAAAATAAACTATGTATTAAAATAGAAATTTTAATTTTTGGTGTTTAATTTGTATATTTGCTTTGTATATATTTATATGTATCAATATATATCCTAAATATTACAGTATTTAATTTATATCTTAAATTAAGCTTTTAATTTTATTTGTAGTTTTTAAATATGAATTTAAAAATTCATTCTTAAGATTACAAAGTTTATCATCATATTTGCATTGTTGGTTAGGATTATTTAAATCTAAATCGTAAAATTGTATTAATTTATGTATAACATTACTTTTTATGTTTAAATTTGCTGCTTCATTAATTATGTTTTTTACTTGCTCTACAAAAATATCCCATTTGACACATACATCATCTAACATCACAGCAAGCTCCTTTAAACCTTCTATATCTTTGCTATATTGAAGCTTAAGCATATTGGTATTTTTAAAAATACCATTGTTTATATCTATGGTATTAAAAATAATATTAAAAGCAAATAGACTTAATCTGTCAATCAATTTATCGCCAATCATTGAGGTATCATATTCTGCAGGAGTATTGAATTTCATTATTATTTTTTTTAAGTTATTAAGGGTATTAATATCTCCTTTAACCAAAGAATAAATAGGATTTTTATGATCTATATTATTGTAAGTAACATTAAATTTTTTATTAATATCAAAAAATAAAGGATCATGAAATTTTGTGGGCATGCAATTATATAGTGCTTTAAATTTATTAAGGCTTTTTATGAGTATGGCATATGCTGTCTCTTTTGTTAATTTGGGTATTTGCAACTTATTTTTATTTAAATTTCTTTTGTTGATTGAATTTGTTTTAATTGCTAAAGGAGTACTTGTATTTATCAGATCGTTACTTGTCTGTTTGCAACACAGTAATAATATATTTAAAATAAATATTAAAGAATATACTTTGAACATTAAATATCCTCCTCTAAATTATAATTTTAATACCATTAATTAAAATATCTTGATAATATAAATCCTTTATATTTTTATATTTATCTCAATATAATTATTTATCAATATCATATTTAGATAAATTAATTTATATGACAACTTTATTGACGATTTTGGTAAACTAAGCCCATATTTATGGGCTTAGTTTAATGATTGTTATATTAGTTACTGTATTTTTCCAGTTATCAATTCTGTAATTTTATTTTCAATCTTTGTAGACAATCCTATCAGTGTATTTTTAAGTTTACAAATTTCAGCATTATTGGTAGAACATGTTTCAGTTTCATAAGACTTTAACTCATTTAACATTTTGAGTTTATGTATAACATCTTGTTTATTGGTTAAATTTGCTGCATCGTTAATCGTCTTTTGAAGTAGGCTGACAAACATATTCCATTTTATATATGCATCATCTAACATTTTTGCAATTTTATTTAGACCTTCTAAATTTTTAGTGTTCTTAAGTATATTTATACGATTATTTCTGCTAAATGAATTATCAATTTTACGCATAATATTTATTATGAGATAACTTAAATTGCGGACTAATGATTCACCAATTGCTGGATTATGATAATCCTTCTTTGAACCAAAAGTAGTTATTATTTTTTTTAAATTATCAATAGTAGTAGTATCAAAATTTAGCGTATAGTACAAATTGTCATTAACACTGTGTTTATAGTCTGTATTAAAGAAACCTTCAATTTCTTCAATACAAGAACTATGAAATCCTTCTGGTTTTTTAAGTAAAGCTTGAATTTTATTATACTTTTCAAGTAATTGCTCATAAGCTTTATTTGGGATATTGTCAGTTTCTTCTAAATTTTGTGTTTCTTCATTTGTAGCAGTGTGACTAGGTGCAAAACTTTTGTTTTCATCTTGACTTTTAGGTTTCTCACCCTTATCTTGTTTGCAACAACATATAAGAAACGTACTTAGTACAAATATTGTTTTATATATTAGTTTCATTAAATATACTCCTTCATATTAAACATTTTTCTTAATATTTTAAATTGCAATTTCCATATCATACATCACAAAAGTATGATAATTCGTATCATTAATAATATTGTTATGTTAATGTTAATAATTAATATTTTTAAATTCCTTGTAACCTTTTTGTAAAATTACTCAGCATATCTATTGACTCTAAGTTCAAGCAAACTAACCTTTTAATGCCATTTTTCATGTTGGCAAATAATATCCAACATAAACATACTTAATTTATCACTTAACCATATAATCAATAGTTAACATATGATATCCTAAGTTAAAAATTAATGCAAAAAATTAAAAAAACATTATTAATAGATAATAAATAAATAATTTATTTGTTTTTAATGTTAGATTTTTTAAAGATATTAATTATATGATTCAAATCAGGCGACTTTTAATTTAACAATTTTGGCAAAAAAGAAACCCACATATTTGTGGGCTTTTAATTTTCATTAATTTTTTACCAGGCTTTCAATTTTGTTTTTAATATTTGTGGATAATTGTCCCATTTCATTTTTAAGTTCACAAACTTCATTATTAACGCCGTTTTCATTACATATTTGACTGAAATTAGCAAGATGTAAATCATTTAACAATTTTAATTTTCTTACAACATCATCTTTCTTATCTAATTTTGCTGCTTCGTTGATTGTAGTTTGAATCAGGCTTACAATTGTATCCCATTTTTCGTATAAATTATCCAACATATTCGTAAGCTCGTTTAAAGCTTTTACATCATTACTATTTTTAAGAATATTTATTTGATTGTTTTCTTTGAAAGCATTATCAATTGGACGAATAAGTTCTTTGGCAAAAAGACTTAATTGATGGACAGACGTAACATCAATTCCTGGAATATTAGGTCTTTTAGTTGGATTAAAAGTCGTTATCATCTTTTTTAAATTATTAATAGTAGTAATATCAAAACCTAAACTAGGGTAAAAATTATTTTTTATAAATACTTCATAATTTACTCCAAAGAAATTTCCAATTTCTGTAATAAAAGAACTATTGAATTCTTTTGGGGTATTAAGTAAAATTTGAAGTTCATTATAGTTTTCAATTAATGCATCATAAGCTTCTTCTGGTGTTTTTGGTATTTGTCTTTCTTTTTTTAATTTCATTTTTTCTTTCCATGCATCAGTATGCATAGATTTGTTGATGACGGTTTTAATGGTGCTTGCATGTTGTTCACCTTTGTCTTGTTTGCAACAACATATAAAAAATGTGCTTAGTATCAATATTGTTTTATATATTAATCTCATTAAACATACTCCTTTAGGTAAATATTTCTTTAATGTTGCTTAAAATTTTGATTTTTCATATTCATACCATACATTACCGAAATGTTGTAATTGCATTTTAATATTGTTAATTTCAATATTAAAAATCAAATAAATATAACAATAAATAATTTAATTTACCAATTAACCTATAATTAATAGTTGACATATGAGATCTTAAGTTAAAATTTAATGCAAGAAATTAGAAAAACATCATTAATTAATAATTTTAATAATTAATGTGTTGTTTCGTGATAATAGATGTAGAATGCATTACGTTTTATATGTCACCAAAATATTTTTAGTTGTGTGATATGAGAATATAAAGGAGGATATTAATGCAGCGAATTTACATTTTAGTATTTTTATTTGCTATGTTAATGTTATGTTGTAAACAATTGAGAAATGATGGACATAATATTAAAGGGACTGAAGAGAAGAAGAATAAATCGGGAAGTGTGTCAAATTTTCCATTCTCACCAGTTATATCAGATATAGGAACAGAAAAAACAGATGGTTTAAAACCAACAGGTGTCAAAGATTTTCAAGGAAATGGGGAGGATGGGCATGTTGAGGATGAAGGTACAGAAGATTCATTGAGGACAAAAGCTTATCTTGCATTAAGAACAAATTTATCTAAGCTTGTGGATTTATATTATTATAGACCCAGCGAATTTAGTGACTTTTTGTTTGAAAACATTAAGGCTAAATTTGGGATTGATGAGATGCAAGACTTTAGGGACAGTGTTTATGCTATGGTGAAGGGAGATGTTGCTGTTCTGAAGAATTTGGAAAAAATAGTAATGCATTCTTTTGGAAAAAATGAGGTAGTAAGTCAAGATTATCTTTTTGAGAGTAATGCTTATTTTTTGCTTTTTCATTTTAGTAAGATGGCAAATTATCTTTTGGGTATAGTTATGCATAAAAATGGTTATATTTTAAATAATGATAATTTGTTAAAACTTCAAGATAGTAAAGATGTAGAAGGTTTAAATGAACTTGCAAATATTTTAGAGCATATTTGTTTGAAATGGGAAAATATGGTGAGGTTAGTTCAAGGTATTATTAACGATGCTTCAAGATTTGCTACCAAAGATGAAATTATGGAAAAATTGAAACCAATTACTTATTTGGAGGTTATTAAATATAATCAGCATTGTGATTGTGATTTGCCAGATGATGATATGCATATTTGCAAACTAAAGAATAATTTAAGGGTATTATGCAGACAGCTTAAGGAGAAAATGAATAAGTTGATAAGATATAAAGATTACTAATAGGTTATTGGTGATTTTGGTATTTATATTTGGTATTTTTTTATTTTTGTGTAGAGAGAATGTGAGCTATTAATTGAATAATTATTAGGCTTATTAAAGGAGATGTTGACATTATTATTAATTTTTTTAATTAATTTAATAATATTATTGTTTTATCTTAAATAATGACTATATTGTATTGTAGTTTTTATTATATAAGCATGCTTTGTAGTATGTATTTTCAATATGGTATTGAATTTGTGATAAATGTGTTTTTAATTTAAGCATAGAGGAGAAAAGATGACAAAAGTGGGTGTGATTTTGTGTTTATTTGCTGTGTTATTTCTATGTTGTAGACACGGAAATATTATGGCAGAAGATTTAGAAGATTCAAATTTCGAAGAAACAAAAGAAAAAAAGAAAAATAAAAGAGGAAGGTTTGGTTATTATGATTTGAATTCTTTAGAGCAGGCTTATGATGAATTGAGTACAAGTTTAAATAATCTTCGAGCGTCATATTATTATAGAGATGATGGTTTTAATATATCTTTGTTTTCGGATATTGATGATGAATTTAGGATTAAAGATAATATATTCATTATGGATGACAATGTTTATGCTGTCTTACATGGGAATATTGATGTTGTTAAGAATTTAAAAAAGATAGTGATAGATGTTAATAAGGATCGATCTTCATATATGTACAACAAGTTCAATGGCCATTCTTTGGTTGCTAAACTGGATCATATTTCACAGTTTACCATTTTTGCTATTATGAAAGCATATTATGATGTTAAAGGTGGTCAGCTTTTAGGGAAGCTTGAATATAGTAAAGATATAGAAGGGCTTAGAGGAATTAAATTGATGATCGATGATTTTTGTGTTGAATGGGCAAAGTTTGTTGCAGAAGTTCAAAAAATAATAAATGATGTTGCAGTATTTGCTGAGGAATATATTAAGATCAAAAATAGTAGTCTTAAAGAGAATGATAAAATTTCTTATATGAAAAATATTGAAGATGGATTACGACCAATTGCTGTTTTAGATATAAGCAATTCTAATCAGGCATGTTCGGGTAGTTTGATTTGTAAAATTAAGAATGAGTTGGTGAGGTTAGCTACTCAAATTTTGGATAAAGGTGATAATTTATTGAATGCATTGCAACCAAAAAATCCAACACCATAAATGCTATATGTGTTGTTATATTTATTTAATTTTTGCTGATATCAGGATATAGTAATATTCATTCACTGAAAAACGAAGCCCATGTTTGGGTTTTGTTTTTTTATATGTTCTAAAGTGTGTGATATTGCAATTAAAAAACAGATAATAAATTTAAAGAATACTTGAGGTATTATTCTATTTGGTACATTAATCTTTGCAAGTTAAATATGAATGTCGTAGTTTATTAGAGGTCTATTTTAAAAAATCCAAAATCTTAATTTTTTATCATTATAATATAGTGTTCATTTATTCATTAGGATATGTATGTATACTTAACAAATTTTGCATATAAAGTCTGTATTGTGGATTTTACATTGTATAAACTCTTTTATTATTAAAATATTTGACTTAAGTAATAATTATATTGCCATTATTTAAAATAATTATTATATTATATTGGGCACAAATTAATATTGAATCAATTTATGTCATACTACATTTCATAAGTATGTTTTATAGTGTGATGTAAAGTTTGGACTAAAGAGATATTGTGCCACTAAAGAAAAAGGAGATATTAATGAAAAGAATATTTATGGTAGTTTTTGCATCTAGTGTATTATTACTATCATGTAAGGAAAAGGAGGATAATGTGATAGATGATCAAGCAGGTGATTACATGGATATGAAATCGTTGACATCTGAACAACAGCAAACTTATTCTGCATTAATTACGAGTTTTAATGATCTAAAGGCCTTATATGATTATAAACCAGAAGGATTTAATGTTTCTCTGTTTGATGATATTAAGAATAAATTTGGAAATACATATTATGAAAATTTTAAAGAAACTATTTATGCTGCATTTAAAGGAGATGTTGCAACTATTGATAACTTAAAGAAGATAGTTGCAGATTCAATTGAGACTAAGGACGAATATATGTCTGCACTTAATGGTAGGCCTTTGCTTTATAGGTTAAATGAACTTGGAAATATTCTTTTTTTATTTTTGAATAATGATAGTGTTTTTGGAAATGATGGTTTGATTAAAATTAGAGATAAGCAAGATATTACACTCTTTAATGAAGTTAAATATATGTTAGATGATATGCGTGTAAAATGGGATGAGTTGGTGAGCTTGCTTCAAAGTACAATTAATAATGTTTCTGGATTTGCTTCTAAATATATTGCAACTAGAAATGTTGCTGATAAAGAGGCAATGATAGCACAATTAGAACCAATTATCGAATTAAAGTCATTAGATGCGAATCAGTCATGTACGGGTGTAATTTGTAAGCTTAAGAATGAATTTATGGATTTGTATTCTCAAATTAAAGAAAAAAGTGTTGAATAAAATTTGTTTATAACTTTAAATTAGTTGCTTGTTAATTAATCGTTGATGAAGTTCATATAAGTTTGGACTTCATCAGTTTTATTATATAGAGTAATTAAGAATGAAGAATAATTTAAAATTATGGAATTAAAGTTTTATCAAAAAATCATGCAGATAAAAAAGGTTTTTATTATAAATATATTAATTAGATT
Organism: Borrelia hispanica CRI; assembly: GCF_000500065.1. Lineage (NCBI taxonomy): Bacteria > Pseudomonadati > Spirochaetota > Spirochaetia > Spirochaetales > Borreliaceae > Borrelia > Borrelia hispanica. The sequence continues at coordinate 74,247 of NZ_AYOU01000159.1, forward strand.
GATTAATTATGCTATATTATATTTTGTATAAAAAAATATACATTACATTTATGTATTGAGTATAATTAACATACTAAATAGTTTACATATATAGTAAGATGTGTTTTATTAGTATGTGATATTAGATTTGTAATGTAAAAATTTATTGTATGTCTAAAATAAAGGAGAAATAAATGATAGTATGTGCGATAATATTTGCACTTAATATATTATCATTTTCTTGTGCTCAATCGGTAACTAGTATTGCAAATGTAGAAGGGGGAGTAGTTACAGGCGTATCAAAATCGTTAAATGATTTTAGATTAGAACAAGCTTATGCTGAATTAGAAAATAGCTTTAATAAACTTAAATCCTTATATCATTGTAGCTTTGAAATTTTAAATATTCCTTTTCTTAATGATTTTAAAATTGAATTTAATATTACTAATAGGCAATTTCATATTGATTTGATTTATGCTATTTTAAAAAAAAATTATTTCCTTTTTAATGCTGTGAAAGGTCCTGATGTTATTTTTGTTAATAGAGATAGTAAAAATCATATTTTAAGTGATAGTGTGTTGTTGATCTTAGGTATATATACTTTAGTAATAAACACCTTTTCTGCGATTTTAGAGCAAAATGATGTTTTTGGAAATTATAAATTGAATAAGCTGAAATATAGTCGAGATATAACGGGTATAAATGAGATTAAGAATATGTTAAATGATATGCATTTAAAATGGGTAGAGTTTTCAACTTTATTAAAGGATTTCATTAATAATTTATCAAAGTTTTTTTATAGTGATGTTCAAAATTATAATGATTTCTTTAGAGAAGAAATTTTATTGCAATTGAGAAAAATTAGAGATATAGATTTTATAGATAAGAATCAATTTTGTAAAGATAATTATAAAATTTGTGAACTTAAAAATGATTTGAGAAATTTGCGTTATCAAATTGAAGTTAAAAGTAATGAATTGATAGCAGTTATATATTAACGTTGTATTATTATAATAAATTTTTAGTATATTAATATTTTATTTTAATAATATATTTTGTTATTATTGTCAACTTAATTGGCTTAAAAAATAGTGGTAAATTTAAATTCAACCGAAATTGAATTTAAATATTTACATAAATTATTGTGTAATAAGTTTAATTTTATGGGAATGCATGTAGAATGTATTTATGCATTGATTTTTGATAAAATTTTATTCATAAAAATTGTTTTTTAATAAATAAAAGGAGGATATTGATGCAACAAATATGTGTGGTAATTTTTTCGTTTGTATTAGTATTATCTTGCAGACAAGGGAGTAGTGATAATGTTAGTAGTTTGGTTGTAAGAAAAAGTAAAATCAAAGCAAATCAAGTTATATCACCAGTTGTAACAGGTGTTAAACTACGCAAAGAAAATGGTTTTGATGTAGGTAAAGCCTTGTTTGTTGAGAATGATGTGGATAGGAAAAAAATTGTATTAACTCCTAGTCAAGCTTATGAGGCACTTGAGGTAAATCTTGAAAAACTTAAAGCTTTATATAAGAGGCCTGCAGGATTTAATATATCTTTTTTTGATGATTTTGAAGAGGCTTTTGGGGTTGAGGAAATGCAAGCTTTGAAGGATAGTCTTTATGCTATATTAAATTGGGATGTTAATATTATTAATAAGTTAAAAAAAATAGTACTGTTTTCTGTTGAAAACAAATCTGATTATTTTTATGAAAAAAATGCTGAACCTTTGATTGATAAATTAAGGAAGATTTTTTGGCGTACTATTTATGCAGTGATAGTTGAATATAATGGAGATGAAATTTTCAGTGTTGCTAATTTGGCAAAAATTAAATCTATGGGAAATGTGGAAAACTTGAATGAAATTTCTGTTATGCTGGGTGATATGTATAATAAATTTAAGGATATTGTGAAGTTGATAAAATATGTTATTAATGATGTAGCAAAACTTGATGCTAAGGATCTTATTATCGAGGGATTAGGACCAATTATTAAGTTAAATTATATATATGAACAAGGGTGTGCTACTTATGGAGCTGATGTTTTAGGAATTGGCATTAAAATGTGTCAACTGAAAAATGATTTGATAAATTTGCGAACAAGAATTAAAGATAAAGTTTTTAAAATAATATATTCCGATAAATAGACAACATCAAAGTTTTAATCTGCTTAGTAACAAATTAAATTAATTAAATTTATTTGAAATAATTAATAGTTTTTATGTTATTTCTTTATAGTGGGTGTAAAATGTATGTCATTCTATGTAGTTTATTAGTATGTTTTATAGTGTTATAAGCATAGAAGTTGAAATTACATTATATATTATTGTGTAATTTGAAGCACAAAAGGAGGATATTAATGCAGAGAATTCGCGTTATAATCTTATTGTTTAGTTTATGCGTGTTATCTTGTGGTCAAGATAGAGTTATAACTCCTGATAAATATGGAATGCGAAAAAGACGTTCATTTCCAACAATTACGCCAGATGTTAAAGTGAAATCAGGTAATTCAGGTTTAACATCAGATGCCCAAGTGGAAGTTATAGAGAGAGTTAATACTCGAACTAAAAGAATGCCCCAAACCCCAAAAAGGGCTTATGCCAAATTTAAGCGAAGTTATGACAAACTTAAAAGATTTTATAATCGTAGACCTAAGAATTTTAATGTGTCTTTATTTGATAGCATAAGGAAAAAATTTGGTGTTGATGAAAGACAAGGTTTTAAGGATAGTGTTTATGAAAGTTTAAATGGAGATATTATTTCTCTTAATAACTTAGAAAAAATAGTAATGCTTACAAAAGGGTCTGAGGATGCATATAATGTTGCACTTAATTCTAGACCTTTGCTTATTAAGTTGTGTGGTATTGTAGGGCGCTCTATTTTTACGATTATGAATGAAACAGGTGCTATTTTGAGTAAGGATAATTTAGTTCTACTGCAAGATAGTCAGGATGTAGATGGTATTAATAATCTTGGAAATAAGATGGATGATATTCGAGAAAAGTGGAGGGAAATAGTAAAGTTGCTTCAAAATATAATTAACAATGCAGCAAGGTTTGCAACCCAAGAGGATGTTATTCAAACTTTACAACCTATTATTGATTTAGATACTCTAAGAGGTGACCAAAAATCTAGTAGTCAATTATGTTCAATTAAAAATGAGTTGATAGATTTGTACTGTCAGATTGAAGAGCAAGTTAGAAAACTAAGGCTTGGGCTTTTGAAATCAAATTGATAATAGTGATAATAATATTTGTTTATTGAGGACTTGTATTCGTTTAAAAGAGTGCAAGTAGACGTATAAATATTCTCTGGGCCTGCTTAAGAGCAGGCTTAGTTTTATTTATGAATGAAAAAATAGGATTTATATAGACAAGATAAAGATAATTAATTTGTTTAAAATTATGTTTTATAGAGCAATTTCCTTAATCAATAAATTTTTAATTAAATAAATTAATAATTTCATGTTATTTGATGATAATGGGTGTAGAATGTAGTGGGTTTATATGTCATCAATATTTTTTTGGTGCTTATATGGAAATTATGATGTAAATAGAAAAAGGAGGATTTTAATGCATCAAATGTATAGAATAATATTTGTGCTTAGTGTATTTATATTATGTTGTAGGCAGGATAGAGGTGATATTAGTAATGGTCAGTTAATGAATAGGGATAGGAAGATTTATGGAGCAATGCCATCGACTGTTTTAAATAATGCTCACTTGGAAGAAACAAAGACTTCAGGTACAGGTGATTTACGACATAATAAGTTAGGTGTAGATCTGTCAATTAACATAAAACCAGTGGGTGATTTATCGGCATCAAGAGGAACAGAAAATGTTGATGATGCAAATACTTTAGCCCTACCACCTAGTGTGTCAAGTAATGGTTCACCTAATATGCCAAGTAGTGGGGAGAGGACACCTGATGTTGTTGATGAAGATAAGGGATCTGATCATACACAACAAAAACAAAGGACATTTGAGGAAGCTTATGATGCATTAAAGACAAGTATTGACAATCTTAAAGCATTGTATTACTACAGATCTGATAAATTTAGCGAATATACACTTGATAAGATTATGAGTGATGTAAATATGCATTATGGTAGGGCTTCTAAAAATAATGTTTATGCTGCATTAAAGGGCGATATGCATACTTTAAGTAGATTAGAAATTATAATGAGGTATTCAATTGGATTTTGGGGTTTGAAATATAATTATCCTAGTTATTTTTTTAGAATTTTAGGCAATCTTGGGGGTCTTATCTTTAAAATTATAGATGAGAAGGGTGAGATATTTAGTGATGAGAATTTAAGTAGATTGAAGAATAGTCAAGATTTTGAGTGTATTGATGTTATGACAGATACTTTAAATGTTGTGCATAAAAAGTGGAGTGCGTTGTTAAAGATAATTCAAGATCGAATTATTGAAGCATCCAAGCTTGATTCTGTAGTTTTTATTGTAGAACACTTGTCGTTAATTTCTGATATATATGATACTCCTGAGAATTTTAAAGAAGTAGAAACACGTATTCTTAAGGATGAGTTGATAAATTTGCGTTCTTCTCTTAGAGATAAGGTTTATGAATTAACTAGGAGACACCACTGAAAATTTAATATAATTTTATAGTTATTGTATCTGCTTGTTTGTAAATAATTTATAAATAACTTGTAAATAAGTTTGCATTTAAATGCAGACTTATGTTTTTTATTTGGTAGTAGTTATTATTTTTAAAGAGTTTTGGATAGTAAAACTTGGGAATAATTTGATATGAGATAGAAAGTTTTTATTAAATAATATTCTTGGTAAGTAAATTATTAATTAAATAAATTAATAATTGTATGTTATTTAATTCTAATTGATATAGAGTTTATTGAGATCGATATCTCATAAATATGTTTTTAATGCTTATGTGATAATTATGATATAAAAAAAGGAGGGTATTAATGCAACGAATGTATAGGTTAATATTTTTACTTAATGTATTGATATTATGTTGTAAACATTGGGGAGATGAGACTCATGGTCCTAACCATGTATTGCATTCGGGTATAGTTAAGGCTAGACCTGAGTCAATCTCATCGGAAACTATAAAAAATGTTCAATCAAAATTTTCAGTGGATGATTTTGAAAATAAAAAGTTAAACTTGGATGTAGAAGTTGGCTTAACTCCAAGTGGCCATTTCATCGTAAGTCAGGTAAGAACAACAGATTCAAATAAGCCAAATTCAAAGCCCGATGTGGGTGATTCATTGGGTAGTGATGTTTTAGACAAAAATGTTGAGAATCCTTCACAAGATAAGGATGTTAATAAAGAAGAAGAGTTGGTTCAAGTAGAAGAAGAAACAGAAATATTGAAGAAAAATTATGCTATGTTGCAGGCAAAAATTGAAGAGCTTAAGACCTTGTATTATTATAGGCCTAGAATGTTTGATGAGAATATATTAAATAATATTGAACGTAAGTTAGATGCTAGTTATAGTGAATTATATAAGGATAATATTTATGCTGTTATTCAAGGCGATATGGAGATTTTAAGTAAACTGGATTTAATGCTCATATATTTATTTTTAGTTTGGGATGGTAGTTATACTTATTTTCGTGATTTGCTTAATGTTTTGCAACATCTTTCGATGTCTCTTATCTTTAGGATTATAAATGAGAATGGTTCTATTTTTGATAAATCTAATTTAGTTGCACTTCAGTCTAGTAAAGATGCGTTGGGTCTTAAAGAGCTTGTTAGTAATTTAGATTCTATATGTTTAAAGTGGAATCGGTTAGTAGGGCTTATTAAAGATCAAATTGTGCAAGCATCAATATTTCATCACAAAGACGAACTTATTAAACACTTGTCTCCTATTGTTAATTTATCTGTGCGTTCTGATAATTATAAAAATGATCCAATACGTTTGCTTAAAGATGAGATTTTAGGTTTAATCGAACAAGTTGAGACTCAAGTTTATAAATTAAAATCCGAGGAATAATTTGCTATTGTAATAGTTGTAATGATTATATGTGTTAATTTATTAATTAGTCTGCATTTAAGGCAGACTTTTGTATTAGATATATTAGATTATAATTTTAATTAATAAAATTTAATTAAAATTATTAATGATTTATGTGTTGTTTTGTAATAGTGGGGTAGAATGTATTACATTAGGATATAGAGATATTTTCTAATTTTTAAAGGTTGATGGTGTAAAGACACAAAGGAGGATATTGATTTATGCAGCGAATTTATATGGTGTCATTTGTATTTGTTTTGTTAATATTGTGTTGTAAGCAAGGTGGAGGGAAAATTGATAATACTGGAAATAAAAGAGATGTTTCTAAAGATAGATCTCTAAGGACAATTAATTCTGAATTAGATAATCAAGGAGGTGGGGCTAAATTAGGAAAAGATTTGCCAGGTGGTGGTGTTCAAAATAATGTAGTTGATCAAGGTGTTGTGGTTGTGGATGATAAGGGCGATGGGCATGATGAAAAAATAAAAACACTGGAAGAGGAATCTTATGATGGTTTTAAGACAAGCTTTGAGAGGGTTAAAGCTTTGTATGATTATAGACCTGAGGGATTTAATGATTATATGTTAAGTGATATTGAGAGTGAATTTAATTTTGAGTATAGTTTACCTTTTAAAAATAATGTTTATGCGATTTTAAAAGGTGATATTAAAACTTTGCATAATTTACAAAAGATCGTGGTTAATAGTCATCCAGATAAGGTTTTGGAAGAGTATTTATCTGAAAATGAGTCTCATGCTTTAATTTCTAAATTAAAAGATATTTCAGAGCATATTATTAGTAAACTTATAAATGAGCATTGGGGTGACTTTAGTAATTATAATTTATCTAAACTGGCAATTAGTAAAGATATTGCAGGTTTGAATTTTCTTAAAAATGGGTTAGATGAGTTTTGTGCAAAATGGGAAGAAATGACAAAGTTAGTACAAGATGTCATTAATGATGTGGCAAAATCAAAAGATAAAAATGATATTTTACAAAGGGTACAAACAATTATTAGTCTCATGCCTTTAAATTCTAATCAACAATGTAATACTAGAATTTGTGCTGTTAAAAATGATTTAAATGTGTTGCGAGTTAAGCTTGGTCGTAAGGTTGACCAATTGATACGTGAGATATATTTATGGTTATAATCTTTATGTATTATTTGTAAATCCTTTTGGATTTAAATTTGTTAAATAATATATAAAATAAATTAATAAAAATTAATAGCAAGCTTATAGTGTGTAAGCTTGCTATTAATAGTGCTCTTTTATTTTTGACTTTAGATAGATATTGAAAATTATTACCAATACTATATTCCATATAAATTTGTAAAAAAAACTATATTGTATTATTGCAATATAGTTTTAGTATTATACTATAATGAATATGAAAATATATTATTTTAAGTAGTATGATGGTGCTTAGCAAATATTGTAATTCAAAAATATAAAGGGGGAAATGTTAGTGAAATGGAAGTATTTTATATGTGTGATGATATTAGTGCTTAGTATTGTAATTTTAAAATGTCCATTGGGAAAGATAACAAATAATAATGATTTTTTGTTAAATGGTGATTTAGATTCGTTTGATAATTTGAATGAAAAAAATAGCTTGAATACTTTGGATCCTTATTCTGCATTACAGGTAAGTTTTGTGAAACTTAGAGATTCTTATATTTATACACCTGTAGGATTTGATGAGACACAGTTTGATAGCATATTTCAATGGAATTCCACTATTAAAAGGGTTAAATATGGTATTTATTCTGTCTTAAAGCGAGATATTGGGACTTTAAATAACTTAAATACAGTAGTAACAAATTTGTCAGGTTCTTTTGATAAGAATTTAAAGTCGGTTGTTTCGGATTTGTTTGTAGGGTTATGGGATATTGCAAGTAGTATCGATAGTGTTTTGGCTAGAAGAGGTTATATTTTAAGTGATGCTAATTTAATTATGATTAAGAGTAGTTCAAATACAGAAATTATTAATGATATTAGGGTTTCCTTAGAGCATATGCTTGAACTTAGAGAAGAGCTTGTAAGATTACTTCAAAATATAATAAATTCAGCAGCAATATTTGGTATTGATGCTCTAAATAGTATTGAAGATACTTTAAGACCAATTACCACTTTAGCATTAGGTTCTACTGGTTTTGCATGTAGTACTAATCGAATTTGTGTGATTAATAATGAGCTTAAAAGTTTAAGTAGTCAAATTGAGGATAATGTTAGTAAATTAAAAAAAGAGAAGTGATTTTTATAATCATACTTATTAATATAAAAGCTACTTATGTGATACGTTATATATTAAATATTTTAATTATATATTGCAATTGTATTTGGGCCTACAGTAAATTTGTGGGCTTTTAAATTAAAAATTTATGTATTATATATGCGAGGCATTTATTCTTTAAGCTATTGTAATAAATCAGTATATAAAATACAATAAAATTGGAATGGGAAGTCTTAAAATATCTTTATTGATTGTTTTATATATTACATCTTTAATTCATCTATTTGCACAAGATAAAGTAAAAATAAAATTACCAATAGTTACAGAATGGGAAAATAAATTAAATGGATTAAAAAGTGATCCAGAATTTATAAAAGAAATCGAATATGTTAAATCTCTACCTGAAGGAATATATACTCCCGCACGTGATATATATGCTGAGGCAGATTTTAGGGTTTATTGTGAAGTTATTTTTAATACTACTAAATGTTATCCACCAGATGGTTATTTTGGAAAAGAATATGAATCTTTATTTGCAAAAACATATAACTTTCTTAAAGTTCTTAAAAGGAAAGATCCATCCAAAGTAATACATCTTATACGCACAATGGAAGATGTGGCTGGGAGTTTTGGAGATATACAAGAATATGATAATTGGTACTTATACAATACTAAAGGTGTACAAGTTCTTGATAAACGCATGGAGGATATAGGCGAGGTATTAAAGATATATAGAAAAACCAAAAAACAATATTTTTCCTCAATGGACATGCTTGATATTAATGATATCGATAATAGTATTGCTAAACTTATTATTCAACTTGAAGAAATACGCAAATCAATTGAATATGTAACTAAAAAAATGAGTTAAAAATAATAATATTTCTGCATTTATCATTTAACACGAAGAACTGCTTGAGTCAATTGAACATATAGCTGATTAATAATATCGATTAATTTTGTCAAAAGCATAAGTGATAAATTTTTATAATAAAAAAAATAAAAAAGTCAGATACATCAGCATTCAGCTTTAATGTATCGACTTAATTATTTAAAACATCAATTATGAAGAAGTAATAATGCTGTTAAAAGAGTTTTTATATAAAAAAATACGCTCTTGTAGTCCCAGAAATTGTGACCAGTCTGGGCGCTCGTTCATATTAGCAGGATTCATATATACGTTTACTATATCAGACTCATATTGTTCCTTAACTTCATTAAATGTGGTTTCCATCTCTTGTTTCTTATTTGGATCTTGTTCATTATTGATTACTAACATAACCGAATTTATTATTTTAAGAAGTTCTGAAATCTTTTTACTAAAAGATGTTAAAAACTCTTCATTCAGATAAGAGGATTCACTTATTTTGAATATAAGCCGAATAAAATGTCTATCTTTATTTATTTGAGCAGTTTCCTCAGCAGGCTGAGCATTATCAATAATTTCTTTTAGATATCGTATAAGTTCTTTATTCTCTCTTGTAGATGCAAAATCTACCGCTCTTATACGTTGGTATTTAAATATCTCAAACTTATTTTTTTGAATTAGATTGTAAATCTTTATAATTTCAGCTCTATTAATTACAGGTCTACTATAAGAATCCCTTATTATTGACATATAATCATCTTCTAGCTGTTTAAAGTCTAGATACAATTCTTGTTTTTTCTTGTCATTTTTTACAGCCCCAATAAATTTAATCACTTCTTCTATTTCATTAATAATACATAAAATATTGTCAGCAAGATCTTTTAGCTCTAATCCTTTAATACAGTCTATAAATTGATAAAATTCATCATTAGTATATTTATCTTCTTTATCAAAATCAATGACTATTCTGCGTAAATGTTGAATTGCTTTTATTTGTTGTTTTGACAATCCAAATTTGTTAACTAACAAATTTGTAAGTTCTTCGTTATTATTTGAATTTTGATCAAATCCATTACTTTCTTTAAAGCGAATTTTAAATTTTATATCTTCTCCATCTTCTTCGGTACTTATATCCACTAATCCTTTTAAATGACAGCTTCCAAACAGTCCCATTAATAATAATACTAATATCTTTATCAACATGTTTTTCAAAATTAATTCCTCCTTTTTCTATAAAGACCTAATTTCATTACCCAATACTTAAAATTAGACAAACATTGCTTATACTTTATGCCATCTATATGTCATAAATTATCTCACCATCTAAATTAATTAAAATGAAATAAAAGATTACCTCCTTAATTACAAATTAAAACTATCAATAATTTACAATAGAAAATTATATATCACAATTAATTAATATCATAAATTAAGTATTATTTTTTAATTTATGATATTAATATCGAATAATCGAGTACCGATTGCTTTTTTAATAGAATTTAATTAATTTGATTTTTGATAATAGATGTTTTGGTTTTTATAGATACTATTTAATATAAAAGTATAAAAGTACAAAAGAATTTGTACTTTTATACTTTTTCATAATTTACCAGTTACATGCTATTTTTGTAAAAAATATTTATAGCATTTCTGTAGTCTAATTTTCTTGAGGGATTACTCTTTGCATTATTGACCTAGCATATGCCATACATTCACCAAAATAATTATTTGTAGTCTTAATTTCTTGTTGAAGGTCATCATCATCATTGATACTCTTAAAGACTTTATAATATTCTTCTGTTTCTGGTAATACATTAACCTGTTGAAATCTCACAGAATTTACACGTATATGTATTTCATTTGCTGTTTCAAGTAATTTTTGTATATATTGCTCAAACTTATCCTTTATATTTGAAAGTTCTTCTGTTGTTGCATTTATTTTTACTTTGTGAATATTGCGATTTATATCATATAACACATTTTGATAACCATTAAGGTTTGGTATCATTGAATTTATGTTATATAGGAAATTAGTAGTAACATTTGCATATTCTTTCATTTTTTTATAATTTTCATCCTCCTTAGTACCATAGCCTTTTTCCTTTAATTTTTTATAAGCATTATATATTCTAGTTACACCCAATAATATTGGATATATCCTATCTTTATTATATTTAAAAGCAGCAGCAATAGCTTTGTTGTTGAAATATTTAGTAAAGAAACGGCGATCTCCTTCTTTTAAAATGGAGAATGAAACTAAAGGTATTCCCAGCCCATGACCATAGGAGGCAGGAAACTTTTCATGCATATTAGAGTTCGTGATACTGTTGTTTGGGTTATCATCACCATTAATTTGTGAAGTTAATTGAAAAAGTTCATTCAAAATTGTCTCTTTTTCCTTTATTTCGTCTTGTGATATTCCTGATTGTGCATATGATAGTTTTGCTTGTTCACTTTTTAATGTTTTTTCTGTATCTTCTAATTCTTGCTCTATTGTATATCTTGCATATTCCAGATCTTCGTATTTTAATGATGCTAGTTCTTCTTCTTGTTGTGCTCGTATTTTCTCTTCTTCGTTTTCTGTCTTTTCTGCTTCTTCTAATTTATCATATGCCTTATCAAATGCCTCTTCTGCTAATGCTTCTTCTTCTTTAGTTTTTAATAATTTTGATTTTAGTTCTTCTATTTTTTCTTCTATTGCTATTATTCCCCTTTCTACTATTTGTTCCTCTAATTCTAATTGTTTTTTTATTTTTTGTTCTGCTTCTTGTGCTTTTGCTACCCTTATTTCTTCTTGTGTTTTTTTTGCTAATTCTAGTTCTGATTCTAGTTCTGATTTTAATCGTTGTGTTTCTTGTTCTTTTTCTTTTTGTAATTTTGTTTCTCTTGTTTCTTCTTGTGTTTTTCTTGCTGATTCTAGTTCTGATTCTAGTTGTTGTGCTTTTTGTTCTTTTCTTTCTAATTCTAATGGTTTTTCTTTTATTTTTTCTGTTGTATTCCTTGTTCCTTTTCTTAGCTTGTGTAATTTATCCTGTTTGCTTTTTAAATCTCTATAAGTGTTGTTTGTTGATTGTTGTGTACGTTGTGTACCAAATGCCTTCTTCCATGCTAAATTTTCTTGGGTAGCTTGGGAGCAACTTATTATAAGAATAACTAACAAACAGAATTTAATATAAAAGCTCTTCATACCTAAAATATCTCCTTTTTATTCAATAAGTATTACTAATATGTATACCATGCAATGTTAAGGGTACACAAGTAATTAAGTCATAAATTAATGACTCTTTAATAGAGTATACATTATAAATTAATAATTTAATATTTACAACTTTAGTGATGTGATAGTTAAAAATAGTGTTCTAATTGAAAAGAGAAAGGCAATAGTTGATAAGTTGCATTGCTGGTTATAAATAGGTATCAATAATTAGCATAAGGATTTTTGGTGCGATGTAAAGTCCATTTGGGAGTAGATCTGTCAATCGATACTGCATACCAAATCTGACGTACATTTTCCATATAATATCTTTGCGGTATAAGAAATATTATACTAGGAGTTTTTTTAGTCATATATATATTATAAATTATAGGGTAGACATCAACATATCCTAGTCCACCAAATGTGTCTGCTTCATATGATGTATTTATAATTGGATTGTGAAGTATTTTATTATTTTTTAGTTGATATTCAAGTCCAGCAACATTTGTTGATTGTTCATATGCCCCATTAATTTTTATTGTCAAAAACATTTTTTCAATATCATCCTTACAAATTTTTTCAATAATAGCTTTCATTTGTCTTAATAGAGAATTTGCTTGTTCTTTAACAAGAGAATCAATGATATGTTGATTCTTTTTTGCATTGTTTATTTCTTGGTAGATATTTTGTTTAAATAAATATTGGTGTATTTCAGATAAATCATCATCAGAAAGATACAATTTGCATGATTCACATTTATTAATAATATCATTGTTAAAGGTAACAGGTTCAACTGGTACTTGCTCTAAGAGAGGTTCTTGACTAATCTTTAATCTTTGATGATAAAATTTTTTATCGATATTTAAAACAATAGCATTATTGTAAAATGTTCCAGAATTATCTTTCATTTTATGGTTTTTATTACCTACAATGAGCACTTTAGGATTAGTATAAAGAAAATACATGTTATAAAAGGCAGCATATATATGAAAATAATTGTTATTAATAATTTCATCGAAAGGTATTACTTGTTCATATTGTGATAGAATTCTTAATTCTTTTATTCCATTTTCAATTTTAGAAAAATCTTTTGAATATTTATATATTTCTTTAATAAAAAACTCTAAATTGTCTTCTATAAATTGATCAACTTGTCCTTTTTCATCCTTGCGTATATTACGCATGGGTCTAGGAATATCGGGCAGAGTGAAATACGAGTCGACCATTTCTTCATGTATTTTACTTTCTAAGTGATAAGATTTTATCTTATAAACATAATCAGGAGGTATATTTTTAACAAAGCTATCATTTATACTTAAATCTATTTCCCAATTTTCTTTTTCTTTAGGCTGTAAAATCCATTCATTACTATTTTTAATGACATCAAGTTTTAATG
>NZ_AYOU01000160.1 GCF_000500065.1 Borrelia hispanica CRI
AGAATCAGAATCATTAGAATCAGAAGAACCAGAATCAGAAGAATCAGAATCATCATTAGATGATATTAATTCTGCATCAACAAATTCAGAAGGTTCATTAGACACTGTGGAAACCAAATCATCAGAAGAAGGAGCATCTGTACCCAAATCTAATGATTCTCCTTCTTCTAATCCAGTTTCTAATTCAACTTCTTGTTGCAAATTCACTATATTTTCCCCTACTCCTCTAAGTACACCTGGGTATATTTACGATACACAGAAACAGCAATAGGTTTTGTTCCTTCTATATAACGTTTGTAATAAGCAATTCTCTTAGTAATTCCTAATTCACCAGCATCACCTTGGTATGTAGGATCAAAAGGTTCAAAATATGGAAATTTGTCCCTTTTGTAATAACGATCAACATACTCTTTAGTATCAAGAAGCCACAAATTGAGACTTAATGCATACTGAAATAACGCAGCCTCATCAATAGCCAAACTTACAGGATCATTTTTCTCTAGTAGTACAGGTTCAACAGGCAGACTTGCAATACCTTTACAAGACAATAATATGACTACCAAAAACAAAGACAACAAATAACTTTTATTTACAATAAATCTATTCATAAACGCTTATACCTATAATGATTCAGTTTGAACTTTTTGTAATATCTCACTAGCAATTTGACCTCTAAGCTTAATGAGCTTATCATACTCATCCCAATTCTCACCATCTTCTAAAGCCCTGCAAGCATCAATAGCTACATCAAGCGCTCCTTGAAGTTTAGAATTAAGTATTTCAAATGCACGTTTGTCTTCATTGTTTTTTGCAATTTCATTCTTGATATAGTAAATAAAATTAAGAATGTTACTTGTAAATTTCATACCTTCACGTACAAGATTAGTATTAGACTCTCCTATAAAACCATCAAATTCTGCAAGTAAAGAATCTTTTGCTACTACCGCATCAAAAAGTTTATTTACATTTTTTATTGCACTCACTTTAAACCTCCCAAAATAAATTTTTTTTCATGCTCTATTAAACTGCTCACGATACAAAGCAAGTCTTTGCCTAACGCCATTAACAATAGACGAATCACTAATTTTAAATACTCGTAAAGATTCAAGAACACCATCATTTACAGCTTTGGAACTACCAAGTGAATCCCAAATAACAGAATTTAAATCATTATCAATAATCACAAAATGATATAAATCACTTTTACTATCTTTATATTTACCAATTAAAATATCACAACTATCAGGATCATATTCAGTAGGGGAGTAGTGTACATCGAGATAATGAATATCATCACTAATTCCAAGACTTTTGAATATTAAATTTGGATCAAGAACATACGAATTGACATCTTTTAAACATCCAGCATCAGCAAGACTTTTAAAAAGCAAATCAACTTCGAATTTATCGAAACATTTTTCAATCTTGTCTTTTATCTCTTTTACCACAAAAGAAATAAACAAAATACATAAGAAATAACATCCAAACTTACAAATAGCACTATTTTGTTCTTTGAAATTATATTGAAAAGGAACTACTAGCCTGTGTTTTTCTATTTCTTTGATTTTTTCATACACTTGATAAGAAGAATTTTTCAATGGAACAGCACTTTCGAGCAATTCTGATTTATATTTTTTTATAAAATGATCTTTCAAGACGTTATATGCAAAATTGTAAATAAAAACAAACAATTTATTTTTCATCGTTTACTTCTTCCCCTACTCTGTTTACTTCTTCCCCTACCCTCTTCAAAGAATCAAAACATTTGTCCAATTCTTCTTTGAATGCACGCTTAATTTTTAGTCTTTCTTTGAACAGAAGAGTTTCTACTTCTGATATCATCTCTTTACTTTCCAAATTCAATTTTTGAATATCCTTTTTAAAATCTTGTTTGAAAAAATTTTTAAGGGATTCAAATTCATTCTTCAGTCTGTTTTCAGATTCAACACGTAATTCTTCGAGAAGATCTTTCTTAAGTTCAGCTAAAAATCCTTGAAAAGCATAGGTTCCCAATCCTGAAACACAAATCACTATTCCTGTTACAACAGTTCCAATGATATTTAGTTGTTTCTTAAGATTATTAGCCACCTAAATCCCCTCCTGTTACCCTTGAAAATGACAAACAAAATTACTTTACCATTCTTAACCTAACTTTATTTAATTAAAATCAACAAAAGCAAAGTAATTTGCTCTTTTCATCTCGGAAATAAATCAATGTATATATTAGTACCAACTGAAAAATATACAATATTATTACCATAAACAATAAATAAAAATTAGTCAATATTATTAGTAATATAATTTTTATTAACGAGTAAATACTAACAAACATAAGACAATAAATCGATCTTTCACCAAAGATTAACCTTTAGTTATAATAGTATGTAAAATATTATAAGGAGATAAAACAATGATAAAAATTAGTACTATAAAGTTGTATAAAATTGGCGAAGTAGTAAAAATTCTAAAAGAAAATTTCAATTTTAAAACTGATACCCCGACTCTTTGCAGGAAAGCAACTATACTAAATGCATATGTCAAATACAAAGAAGTAAGATATATTCCAGAAGACATAATATATCATTTAACAGTAGATATAAAATTTAAGACAAACAAAATAAATACTAAAGAAATTATTGAACAAAAATTAGAAATTATAAATCAAGAGATAAGTAAATATGATATACATCATACAATACCTCCAATAGAGGCTATACAACAAATTAAGACCAATAACCGCAATACAACAAAATTTATTAAAGCATTTTTAGAATTAACAGAAAAAATTCAAAACATAGAAGAACAAACTCAACAAAAAATTCAAAATATAGAAGAACAAACTCGAAAAGAAATTCAAAATATAAAAGAAGAAACACAAAAAGAAATTCGCAACAAAGATCAAACAATATCAAAGCTACAACAAAAGATACAAAACATCCAAGAAACACAACAAGAACAGATTCAAATAAAATTACTCAAAGAAGTAAAAAATACATTAAATTATTTAGTCCAAAAAGAAGCAAAAAAAAATAATTGCTACAAATTGCAACACAACAAATAAAAAAAAATATTTAATATATATAAAAATTAAAAATAATTCTAAAAATATTATTTACCTAATATTTAGGATTATATAACTAATGTTAGTCAATATTAATTGACAATCAAATTGCATTAATTTAAAATTAGTATTTATGATGCGAAATAACATCTTAAATACTAATTATGACATATTTTTTTACTATATAAATAAAAATTTCACAAAAATTGTTTCTAAAGTTTATTCAACAAAAAGAATAGTGTATAAAAAAATCACCCCTACCGCAAAACTAGTCAAGAGTGAAATATTTGTATATAATAGTATACAAATTAAAGTCCAAAGATTCTTTAAAAAAAGAAAATCTAAACTTTGGACAAAATAAAAAATCGAAACTATGCTAAGTATACCAAAAGATAATAAGAATTTCAAATTTCAAGACCCAGAAGGTCAAATAAATGCAATATTAAAAAGCCTTGTAGAACTAAATATTCATAAAGATCCCAATAATAGTCAAACAATACGAATGTCATATGTTAAATTGCAAATAATCAAGATGCTAAAACGATATAACAGAATAATTAAAATTTATTGGGCAATCAATACTAAAAATACAAATTATAAACAATCAATGGGAATTGAAGAATATTCAGCTTGTGATATCCAAAAAATAGTACTTAAATTATTAGAAAATGATGCTGCAAAAAAAGTATGTAAACGCACACTAGAATTAGACATAAAGCTACTCAATAATCTAAATCTAATAAAATCTAAAATCATAAGATTTGGAAAAGGAAAAGGAAGTGTTGCTTATTATGTGCAAAATATGGAACTAATGCCTACACATAAAGACGCGATATTAGAATATCTAACACAAATGCTACAAGATAATTTAAAAGATAAAATCATAATTGGAAATTTCGATCTTAACGAACCTTTTGATAACGAACCCAAAAATATAAATTCAAAAACTACAAAATTTATAACAGAAAAAATAGAAAACAAAACTAATGAACAACTTCATAAAAATCGTATGGGTATAATTTCGCATGTGCAAACACCGGACGTTGTTAATAAAGCTAATATAAGCAATATAAATAAAGAGAATTCTAAGAACTCTTTAGAGAAAAACTCTGTAAAAAATCTTTCATGTGAAAAACCAAAAAGAGTTGAGCAAAAAAGTGAAAAAGTGCGATTTAAACGAATTGGCGTAAAAACTAGACTGATAGATGTGCACAAAATAAGCAAAAACTATATGCAACAGGTGAAAGAGCTGAGCAACAACGATTCTACGTACATAAACGCCCTGCTAAATTTGGAGACTGCCATAAATGAGTATGGGAAAGAATATGACATCGAAGATATTTTGAAACACTTTCTAAAGCAATTTGG
>NZ_AYOU01000161.1 GCF_000500065.1 Borrelia hispanica CRI
AACACTTTCTAAAGCAATTTGGCAACAGGTACAAGTACAAAGTGTGGATGATGATGAAAAGAACAGATGGCGTAATAAACGACTATGAGATCATATGGGAGGGCCGATTCAAAGATTGGTACTCGCACAAATATAAGAAAAATTACACGACGAAAAAAGAAAAATATGGCGAAAAAATAAGATTAGCAAGCAAAAATTTTGAATTTCATGCGTCAAAAAATGTGAAAGACGAAGAAGAAGAAAAAAAAGAAAAAGAGAAAACAGAAAAAGAACGCAAACTGAAACTTAAACGACAACAAGAATATATAGAGAGATTATTTAGGCGAGAAGAAGAAGAAAGAAGAGAGCGAATCAGAAGGAGAGAGGAAGAAAAGGCAAAGTTGAGAATGGAGGTTAAAGAAGAAATACGGTCTTATGTAGGAAGTATTGAAAATAGCGATTCTAGTGATGATATTGCAAATTTATACCCTTTATACGAAGAGAGTAGGGGAGATAATATTGCCGTACGCCCGCCGCGACCACAAATTAACACTAATTTTGAAGGATTTAAGACTACTAAAGGACTTTCTCTTGCTAGTTTAGGAATTATGCTTCAATATCAAGAGCAAGATCCAGGTAAAGATAAAATTTTGATGCAAAATGCAAAAGGAGAGACGATATGAAATTTACGTTGAAGTATTTGATAAGAAGACTTTATTTGAGAAGAGATAGATTTTGGCAAACTTATATGAGCGATGAGATTCAGTCTAAAAAAAATGATGAGACAATAGTTAATTTTCCAATACTAAATTCTGATGATATTGATTATGAGTATGTATCTTCATATGTTAAAGAGTGGATAAGTAAGAAATATACAGATAATTGCGATATCAAAATTCAACTAGTGGACAATCTTTATTATAATTGCGAAATAAAGAAATATAGTTTACTTGCTGGTGTTTTAGAGACTCTTTACAGAGATTATAAGGAAATTTTTCTTGGTAATTTAGAAAGAAAAAAGGTAGTTGAACCTAAAATTAAGTTACAACCAGAAGATGCAGAAAAAGATCAAAAAGATCAATCTGTAGATCAAGCAGAAGAACGGGTTGTGCAACAAGATCAAGCACAAGCAAAAGCAGCAGCTAAAGCTAAGGCAGCTAAAAAGCCTGCTGCTACTAAGCCAGAAGTTATTCAGCCAGAGGTTATTCAAATCTAATTAGAGATTAATATGAATTATTGATTTTGCTAATTAAAGATTTGTGGAATTAGTAATTCATGTTTATTTATTTATGATTGAATTGATTATTGAGATTAATGTTAAAAGAATTCCTACGTTAATTGTAATAATAGTTCCAAGCATCCAATTATTTAATTTTAATTTACTATTAAGTTCTGTTTTGTT
>NZ_AYOU01000162.1 GCF_000500065.1 Borrelia hispanica CRI
TCAATTTTATTATCAAGTTCATTAAATTTAGTGTCAATTTTATTATCAAGTTCATTAAATTTAGTGTCAATTTTATTATTAAGATCCCTAATATCTGATTTTAGGTTATTTTCAACAGTATCAATTTTATTATCAAGTTCATTAAATTTAGTGTCAATTTTATTATCAAGTTCATTAAATTTAGTGTCAATTTTATTATTAAGATCCCTAATATCTGATTTTAGGTTATTTTCAACAGTATCAATTTTATTATCAAGTTCATTAAATTTAGTATCAATTTTATTATCAAGTTCATTAAATTTCATATCAATTTTAATATTTAAGTTATTTTCAATAGTATCAATTTTATTATTAAGATCCCTAATATCTGATTTTAAGTTATTTTCAACAGTATCAATTTTATTATTGAGATCTCTAATATCTGATTTGAATGCCATTTTTAGAAGTTCAAGATCTTTAGTAGTAAGTTCATTTTTATAGTATCTATAAGATAAATCGTCCGCAATATCTCTATCCATACCAACTTTTACAAGCTCATTTAACATCATTTGTCTTGTTACTACTGGCTGTATCATATGTTCCATGAAAATCTCCTTATATAATATTATAGTGTTTTTAGGGTTGATTGTTAAGTAAAATAAGTGAATTTAGTTAATGTTTAAGATGCGAAGATATTGGAAAAGATTTGTTTTTGTATTTTGTGAGTTTTTTTATAGGGAATACCCATCTGTTTTAGATTGAGGTTAATGTATGATTTGAGAGTATGTATATCTTTGTTAGTGTTTTGATCAAGAAAAAAGGATTCAATTAGATTAGCAATAGTAGACTGTAATTCATTATTGCTATTCTTATAAAATAGTAAATTTGCAGTATTATGTATACGTAAATTTTCAAATGAATTAATAAAAATTAAGTTTTTAAGACTATTTAGTGAAGTAGTCTTACTTACAAGTTTGATGCTTTTGTATTTTGGATGTTGTAAGATGGATTCATAAAAGTAAGAATTGTCCTTTTTGTTTAGAGATTGAAGAATAATAGAATAAATATATTCTAAATGTTTAGTAGTTATATTTGCAAGAAATAATTTTTTTAGAATACGATTAAGTTTTATATAAATAATATTAAACTTATGTTTTTTAAGGAAATAAATAGCATTTATAATGAGTGTGGAGTTGACCAAAGTATGATTTCTAATTTGTAAATTGGATGATGATGTGTAAGTAATAGTATCATGTGTGTAATTAGTGATAGTAAAAATTTTTTTTGTGAATTGAGATAATGGAATACCAGAAGAAAGCAAGATACCTATTGCTTTAAGTTCTGTACTATTTGATATTAAGAGATAATTTGTACAAACATTAATAATTTCTTTAGAATTTATTTCAATTATATTATTTGTACTATTGTTTAATATGATTTTATCATTTTTTTGATGTTTGATTTTTTTAAAAAATTTTTTTATACTAATCATCTTAAATAAATATAGATCTGTTTTTTAAAAATTGTAAACTTTGTATTTTTTTAGGTAACTTTGTACTTTTTAGGGTAAACTTTGTATTTTTTTGGGTAACTTTGTACTTTTCTTAAAAT